>JAJFGM010000653.1 GCA_021776145.1 Kiloniellaceae bacterium
CGCCCTCCTTGCCGCGAAACGCCTTGACCAACTGCAGGGTTTTTTTCAGCGTCATGCCGGCCTTGAGCGCGCGCAGGGACGAGGCCTGGATGGCCGGCCCATCGGCCATGGGATCGGAGAAGGGCATGCCGATCTCGATGACGTCGGCGCCGGCTTGCGGCAGGCCGCCGAGGATCTCACTGAACGTTTCGGCATCGGGGTCGCCAGCCGTGACGAAGGTCACGAGTCCGCCGCGGCCTTCGGCCTGCAGCGCTGCGAAACGACGCTGCATGCGCGTCGGCGCGCTCATATCTCGATTCCCAGGTGGGCGGCGACGGTAAAGACGTCCTTGTCGCCACGGCCGCACATGTTCATCACCAAAAGGTGGTCGCTCGGCAGATCAGGCGCCATCTTGCAGACATGAGCCAGGGCGTGCGCAGGCTCCAGCGCCGGAATGATGCCTTCGATGCGCGAGCAAAGCTGGAAGGCCTCCAACGCCTCGCTGTCGGTCGCCGAGACATAGTTGGCGCGGCCCATTTCGTGCAGCCAGCTGTGTTCCGGCCCGATACCGGGATAATCCAGGCCAGCCGAGATCGAGTGGGCATCCTTGATCTGACCGTCTTCGGTCTGCAGCAGATAGGTGCGGTTGCCGTGCAGCACACCCGGCCCGCCGCCGCTCAGCGAGGCTGCGTGCTCGCCCGACGGGATTCCATGGCCGGCCGCCTCGACACCGAAGATGGCAACTTCCTTGTCGTCGAGAAAAGGATGGAACAGGCCCATGGCGTTGGAGCCGCCGCCGATGCAGGCGACCAGACTGTCAGGCAGACGCCCTTCGGCCTCTTGCAACTGGTCGCGCACTTCGCGGCCGATGACCGACTGGAAATTGCGCACCATGGTCGGATAGGGATGCGGCCCGGCCACCGTGCCGATGATGTAGAAGGTATTCTCGACGTTGGCGACCCAATCGCGCAGGGCATCGTTCATGGCGTCCTTCAGGGTGCCGGTGCCACTGGTCACCGAGCGCACCTCGGCACCGAGCAGCCGCATGCGAAAGACGTTGGGCGCCTGGCGCTCGATGTCGGTGGCGCCCATGTAGACAATGCAGGGAAGGTTGAACAGCGCGCAGAAGGTCGCGGTGGCAACGCCGTGCTGACCGGCGCCGGTCTCGGCGATAATTCGGGTCTTGCCCATGCGCCGCGCCAAGAGAATCTGACCGAGAACGTTGTTGGCCTTGTGCGAGCCCGTGTGGTTCAGTTCGTCGCGCTTGAAATAAATTTTGGCGCCGCCCAGGTCCGCGGTCATGCGCTCGGCGAAATACAGCGGACTTGGGCGTCCGACGTAGTGCTTGGCGTAGTAGTCGAAATCGGCCTGAAACCCGGGGTCGGCCTGGGCCGCGCTATAGGCCTTCTCGACCTCGAGGATCAGCGGCATCAGCGTTTCGGCAACAAAACGGCCGCCGAAAATACCGAAATGGCCGCGCTCGTCCGGCCCTGTTCTGTAGGAATTGGGAGTGCTCATAGCTGGCCTGCTGTTGGCATGTCAGAATCGCCGGACTTTGCCCCATAAAGGCCCTCACCGCAATGCCCGCGCGGGGCGGATGGCGGCCCCTAGGCATGGATTGGCAGGGGCGATTTCTATAGCCGCGACACTGCGGCGAGGAATTCGCCGATCTTCTCGACGCTCTTCACACCCGGACTGTCCTCGACACCGGAGGAAACATCAACCTGGCCCGCCCCGGATATCCGCACGGCTTCCTCGACATTGGCGATCGAAAGGCCACCGGCGAGCATCCACGGGCAAGGCCAGTCACGTCCCGACAGCAGCCGCCAATCGAACGACAGCGCGTTGCCGCCGGGCAGGGCGTTTTTCATCCCCGGTGGGGCCTTGGCGTCGAACAGCAGACAGGCGATATGCGGGAAATAGGCCTCCAGTCCGGTCAGATCTTCCGCTGACGTGACCTTTTGCACCTTCATGACCGCGACGCCATGGCGTTGGCGGATCTCGGCGACGCGCTCGGGCGTCTCGCCGCCGTGCAATTGCAATAATTCGAGCGGCACCGCGGCGAGCACCGCGGCGATCTCGCTATCGCTGGCATCGACGAAGAGGCCGACCTTGGCAATGCCCGGCGGCACCCGCGCGGCCAAGAGCGCTGCCGCCGCGGGCGTCAAGGCCCGCGGGCTCGGCGGGTAGAACGCCAGGCCGACGTAGGCCGCACCACCTTCAACGGCGGCATCCATGGTGGCGGCCGAATTGATGCCGCAAATTTTCGCGCGCACTGTCATGGCCTCTGTTTAAGGGAATTCGCCTGCAATTGCACCCGCCAGAAGCGGCAAAAAGGGCGACGCCGATGGCGATCCCCCCCCGACGCCCCCCGAGACGACCCAGGGGCCCCTGGCCTCAGCGCGGGCCGCTTGGCATCCGCGCGGGGCCGGTGACGACGCGGCGGCGGCCCTGTGCCTGCGGCGCGCCGAGCCGCGGCCGGCGGTCGAAACGCAGATGCGTGTTGGGGCCGTCCTGGCGCACGTAGTGCAGGAAGGCCTGAACCTGCCAATCGCCGTCGAAGCGATCGCGCCAATGGCTGACCTGCGGGCCGAGGTAGAGCAAGGCATCGCCTTGGTAGAGGGCGACTTCTTGCTTGTTCCCCGAGAAATCCTGCAAGCGAAACGGCCAGAAGTCCGCGCCCTTGCAGTCGAGTGTGACGGAACAGGAGATCTCGCAGGCCGGGCGATCGGTGTGCGGCGCCAGGGTCGCGCCCTTGAGGTAGGCGCGGGAATAGGAATAGGTCGGGAAGACGGCGCTGCCGGCGGCGGCGGCCACCGGATCGGCCAGCATGTCGAGCAGGGTCTCGGTCACCGGCAGGCCATAGGCGGCATAACCACGCTCGACCTGGCCATCGTTCAGCGCCAGGTAGTTGTTGGCGACCATCATGCCATAGACACGCGCGACGAACTGACAGACCTCGATCGGCACGACGCCGCGCAGAACCGCATAGCCCTGGCGGTACAACAACGGGGGCGGCTCAACGCTCACGGCAGTGGTGCTTTTTTCGGCAACATCTTCCTGAAAGCGCGTCGAGATCACCTTCGAACCGTTCCTTGCTGCACTCATTTGCAGGGGTCTCTTGGCCGCCTACCGAGGTCTCTAGACTGGCAGACACCTCAAGGCCCCGGGACCAGAGGCAAACGGTGTCTCGCCAAAAACAATACCGCTTGGTCCAGAAAAACGGCCAATCACCATTGCGTGAAGGCGGGTTCGGTAGTTAAACCGCCGGTCGCGGCACGCAGAGGCCTTTAGTCCGAGCCTATTTCAGCTCGATTTGTCCCGATCCGGCGGCGCGAAGGATGCGTCCACCAGTGGCCCGCTCGAAGGCGGCGCAGGCGGCACCCAGCCGGTGCAGGTCTCGAAAGCGATCGCCAGGAAAGTGACAAGAACCGCGTAGGAGGCGAGACTGATCACGAGATTGACGACGCTCGCAAAAATCATTGCGGTCGAAATAGCCGGCACCGATGCCTCGCCGCCCGATAAGGTGGCCATAGGCAAGCCGACCACCAAGGCAAAGAGCCCGAAGATCAATAGGGAAAAGATGATCATCGGCAGGGAGATCAAGACGGCGGCTGTGAAAATCCGGAACCCTTGACCCCGGGTGTGCCGCCAGGCCAGACGCAGGCCGTAGTCTTCGTCAACCGAAACAGCGGGAAAAACGAAGCTGACGCGCAGCATCGTGATGGAGATCGCAAGAACCAGGATCAGCCCCTGCAACAACCACAAAAGTCCGACACCGGCGGGCGGCGTGCTCGCCGGACTGGCCGGGAGACCGAGCAGCGGGCCGAGCACCACCGCAAATATCGCAAAAACCGCGGTGGCGAGCAGCATGACAAGTAAGGCGATGCCGATGAGCGCGAAGAGATACCCGAATGAGCGCCATTCGCGCCGCCGCCAGCCCGGCAGCCACGGCGGGGCGGCGGTCGGACCCAGAAGCGTGAGACGCAGCCAGCCAATGCCGAATTGGGCATAGATGGCCATAGACAGCAGCCAAACGACAAGCACGCCAAAAACCGCGCCCCCGCTCATCGAAGTGCCCTGAGACGGGCTCGCCAAGCCTATGAAATAGAAGCTGACCGGCAACGCGATAACAAAATAAAGCATTGG
>JAJFGM010000654.1 GCA_021776145.1 Kiloniellaceae bacterium
ACCTTGCGGTAGGCCTCGCTGAAGTCGCGGGCGATCAACGTGCGCACCCGCCGCGCCTTGTTGTAATAGGCATCGTAATAGCCGGCCGAAAGCACGTAGGTGCCGATCAGCACGCGGCGCTGGACCTCGGCGCCGAAGCCGCTGCCGCGAGTCTCCTCGTACATCGCATCGAGCGTGTCGGCCGGCACGCGCAGGCCGTAGCGCACGCCATCGTAGCGCGCCAGGTTCGACGAGGCCTCGGCAGGGGCCACGATGTAATAGGCCGGCAAGGCGTACTTGGTGTGCGGCAGCGAAATCTCCACCGGCTCGGCGCCGGCGTCCTTGAGCCATTCGATGCCCTGCTGCCACAGCGCCTCGATTTCCGGCGGCGTGCCGTCGAGACGGTATTCGACCGGTATGCCGACCTTGAGGCCGCGGATGTCGCCGCTCATCGCCGCCTCGTAGACCGGCACCGGGCGGTCGACCGAGGTCGAATCCTTGGGATCGTGTCCGGCCATGGCCTGCAGCATGATGGCGGCGTCGCGCACGCCGCGGGTCATCGGCCCGGCCTGGTCGAGCGACGAGGCAAAGGCGACGATGCCCCAGCGCGAACAGCGCCCATAGGTCGGCTTCATGCCGACGATGCCACAAAAGGCCGCGGGCTGGCGGATCGAGCCACCGGTGTCGGTGCCTGTGGCACCAAGCGCGACACGCGCCGCCACGGCGGCGGCCGAGCCTCCCGACGAACCGCCGGGCACCAGGGCACGGTTGTCGGCCGAGCGGCGCCAGGGGTTCTCCACGCCCTTATAAAAGCTGGTCATGTTGGACGAGCCCATGGCGAACTCGTCCATGTTGGTCTTGCCCAGCATCACCGCTCCGGCGCCCCAGAGATTGGCGGTGACGGTCGATTCATAGGGCGGATGGAAGCCGTCGAGGATGTGCGAGCCAGCCGTGGTCAGCACTCCCTCGGTGCAATAGAGATCCTTGATGGCGAGCGGCAGCCCTTCGAGGATGCCGGTCTCGCCCCTGCCACGCCGCACATCCGAGGCAGCGGCCATTTCCAGGGCTTTTTCCGGTGTCTCGGTGATGAAGGCATTGAGCGGCCGCGCCGCCTCGACCGCGGCGATGTGCGCCTCGGTGACCTCGCGCGACGAGGCCTCACCCCTGGCCAGGAGATCGCGGGCCTCCGCCAGGCCCAGCTTGGTCAGGTCGCTCATATCACTCGACCACTTTCGGCACGCTGAAAAAGCCCTCTGCGCCGTCCGGCGCGTTGCCGATCACCTTGTCGCGGCAATTGCCGTCGGTCACACTGTCGTCTCGCATTGGCGCCCGCATCTCGACCACCGATGTCATCGGCTCGACGCCGTCGGTCTCGACCTCGTCGAGCTGCTCGATCCATCCCAGGATATTCGACAGTTCGCCGGCCAGGGCTTCCTGCTGATCCTCGGGGACGCGAATGCGCGCCAGTTTCGCGATCTTCGCGACTGTGTCCTTGTCGACCGACATCGACCTTCAATCCTTTTTAACGGGGCGAACCGGCGCTTGAGCCGCGCCCGCCCTAGACTTCACCTGCTGGGGAAAATGCGGGGCGGAAATTAGCACCCGTCCCAGGGGGCCGCAAGGATGCCGCGAGGCACAAGTCAGCGTATAATGTCCATGCTTTTTCGGCCGCTTCAGCTTGCCGCTACCGGCTTGGGCACCGGGTCGGCCCGCCATCTTGTCGCCTGGCCGCGCGCCGCCTATAAAATGCCGGCCCAAAATCGTCAGAGGCCCGCAATTATCAAAGGAGCGGTCGCGCGTGCCCGAAGTCCGGCTCGAAGAGTTGCCCGGCCTGCTGGCGCCAGGTCAACGCCTGCTCGGCGTCGACCCCGGCAGCAAGACGCTCGGCCTGGCGATCGCCGATCGCAACAGGGTCGTGGCCTCGCCGCTCGAGACCATCCGCCGCAAGAAATTCACACTGGACGCCGAGCGTCTGGCCGAGATCTGCCGCGAACGCGAGGTTGGCGGCCTGATCATCGGACTGCCGGTCAACATGGACGGCTCGGAAGGCCCGCGTTGCCAGTCAGCGCGGCAGTTCGCCGCCAACCTCGACGGCAAGGCGGAGCTCGCTCTGCCCTTCGCCTTCTGGGATGAGCGCCTCTCGACCTCCGCCGTCGAGCGTTTTCTCATCGAAGAGGCCGATATGACGCGCGCCCGACGCAGCCAGGTCGTCGACAAGATGGCCGCCGCCTACATCCTGCAGGGGGCGCTGGATGCCCTGAAACGGCATGCCTGAAACGCTGAGGTTTTAGCCTTGTGGCTCGCCACAGAGATTCTGTCAGTTTCGGCGCTACCTCCTGCCCGGCCCTTGTACGAAAAATCAGAGGAGAGACCGTTGCGCGACTACAAAATTGCCGCCATCCCAGGCGACGGCATTGGTATCGAGGTGATCGACGCCGGCCTCGAAGTGTTGCAAGCCGTGGCGGCACGCGACGGCGGCTTCCAACTGACCGTCGAGCGTTTCCCCTGGGGCAGCGACCATTATTTCGAAACCGGCGGGATGATGCCGGACGATGGGCTGGAGACGCTGAAGGCCTTCAATACCATCTACTTCGGCTCGGCCGGCGATCCCCGCCTGCCCGATCACGTTTCGCTCTGGGGCCTGCGCCTGGCGATCTGTCAGCCTTTCGATCAATACGCCAACGTGAGACCGGCACGTCTGCTGCCCGGCATCGAGGGGCCGCTGCGCGACGTCGGCCCCGACGATCTCGACTGGATCATCGTGCGCGAGAACACCGAGGGCGAGTACGCCGGCGCCGGCGGCCGCGTCCACCGTGGCCATGCCGAAGAGGTCGGCCTCGACGTTTCGGTTTTCACCCGCGGCGGCGTCGAGCGCGTGCAGCGCTTCGCCCTGGAACTGGCGCGCACGCGCCCGGCGCGGCACCTGACCCTGGTCACCAAGTCGAATGCCCAGCGCCACGGCATGGTCATGTGGGACGAAGTCTTCGAAGCGATCAAGGGCGACTACCCCGAAGTCGAGACCGACAAGATGCTGGTCGACGCCATGACCACGCGCATGGTGCTCGACCCCGCCTCGATCGACATCGTTGTCGCCACCAACCTGCACGCCGATGTGCTCAGCGACCTCGCCGCCGCCCTCAGCGGCAGCATGGGCATCGCGCCGACCGCCAACCTCAACCCGGAAGGACGCTTTCCCTCGATGTTCGAGCCGATCCATGGTTCCGCCTTTGACATCATGGGGCAAGGCATCGCCAATCCCATCGGCGCCTTCTGGACCGCCTCGATGATGCTGGAGCATTTGGGCGAGCCGGGCGCGGCGGCAAACTTGATGGCCGCAATCGAGCAGTTCACCGCCGAGGGCACATGCATGCCGCGCGACCTTGGCGGCACGGCCTCGACGCGGCAGGTCACCGATGCGGTCGTCGCAATTCTCGAGGGGCGGAACGCTTAGCCGCGCCCAAACTCGACAATGCCTCATATGCCGATATTCTCTTGGCTTTGAAGCGCCTATAGATATTTCGGAGGTCGAACAGCGCCATGCGTTTTCTTGTCCTGCAGCACCACCCGTCGGAACACCCCGGAGTCTTGCGCGACTTCCTGGCCGCCGACGGCATCGCCTGGGACGCGGTGGAGCTGGATGCCGGCGAGGCCTTACCCAGCCTCAATGGCTATGATGCGCTGTGGGTGTTCGGCGGGCCGATGGATGTTTGGCAAGAGGCGGCGCACCCCTGGCTGGTGGCGGAAAAAGCGCTGATCCGTGAGGCCGTCGCCGAACGCGACCTGCCGTTCCTCGGCGTCTGCCTGGGTCATCAACTGCTGGCCGAGGCGCTCGGCGGCAGGGTCGCGGCCATGCCAAATGCCGAAGTCGGGGTCTGCGACGTCGAGGTCACCGCCGCGGGCCGCGATCTGCTGGGGGGCGAAAGCGGGCCGCTGAAGGCCCTGCAGTGGCACGGCGCCGAGGTGACGGAGCTGCCGCCAGGCGGCGAAATTCTGGCCTCCTCGCCGGTTTCGGCCTGTCAGGCGCTGCGCTGCGGTTCGCGCGCTTTCAGCATTCAGTATCACGTCGAGGTCACCGCCGAAACCGTGCCGCAGTGGGGCGAGATCGCGGAATACCGCGCCGCCCTGGAAGCGAGCATGGGGGCCGATGCGCTGCCGACCTTCGAGGCGGCGGTGGCGAAAAATCTGGCCGCCTTCAACGCCAGCGCCAGGCGCCTCTACGACGGCTTCCTGGGCGCGTTTGCCTGAGCCGCCCGTGATCGCCATCCTGCTTGCCGTCCTGCCGGTCTTCCTGCTGATCTTTTTCGGCTACGGCCTGCGTGCCCGCGACGTCCTCGGCGACGGCTTTTGGGCGCCGGCCGAGCGCCTGACCTACATCGCCCTGCTGCCGGCGTTGCTTGTGAAGACCTTGGCGGAGGCCGACCTCGGCGGCCTGGCGGCCCTGCCCATGGCGGCCGCGCTCTGCCTCGCGCTCTTTGCCATGACGGCAATCCTGTTGTTGGCGCGGCCACGGCTCGGACTGGACGGGCCCGCCTTCACCTCGCTGTTGCAAGGGGTGCTGCGGCAGAACACATACGTAGGTCTCGCCGTTGCCGCTGGCCTTTACGGCGCAGCCGGCCTCGCCGCCGCGGCCCTGGCGGTGGCCATCATCGTGCCGGTCACCAATGTCATCTGCGTCGCCGCCCTAACCCGCTTCGCCAAGGCATCGGGCAAGAGTTCCGGCAATTGGGCCGGAGAGATGCTGCGCAACCCGCTGATCCTCGCCTGCCTGGGCGGTATTGCCCTGAATATCACCGGCCTCGGCCTGCCGCCGGTGGTCGACGAGACCGTTGCCATCATGGCGCGTGGCGCGCTGCCGCTCGGCCTGCTGGCTGTCGGCGCCGGGCTCGACCTCGCGGCTCTGCGTGGCGACGCCCTGCCTCTCGGCCTGGCGGTCGGCCTCAAGCTGGTGCTGCTGCCGGTGATGACGGCGGTGGCCTGCTGGGGGCTCGGCGTCGAGGGTGTGGCGGCCTTCGCCGCCATCCTGTTCAACGGCCTGCCGACGGCAACCAGCACCTATATCCTAGCGCGCCAGCTCGGTGGCGACGCCCGCCTGATGGCGAGCATCGTCACCCTGCAGGTGCTGGCCGCCCTCGTCACCCTGCCGCTGGTGGTCGGGCTGTTGCTATAGGGTTGCCGCGCAAGGCGCCCCGTCTTGCCGCCGAAAGCGGCGGACCCTATAACTCCTGGGCCATTCATTCCGCATACTGGG
>JAJFGM010000655.1 GCA_021776145.1 Kiloniellaceae bacterium
GCTCCAGCAGCCGGCGACGGTAGGCACCAACCTTTGCCGGCTTCATGCTCCCTGTCTGGCGCCGCCGTTGCGTCCATTTCCACACCGTCGACGGCGCAACTCAGAACAGCAAAGCCATTGCCTTGTGCGCGCGCCCGCCTCCTGACGGTCAACAGCGCGTTCTCGAAGATCCATGAAAAAGGCCCGAGCCGGCAGATAGCTTGCATCCTATTCCCACAAGAAAGGAAATCCCAATTCAGACTAAGGTAGGGCCGTTCTAGTCCATCAAGTATTTTTTCTTATCGCGAAAAGCACCGCGAATAGAACCACCGAACCACCAATGAATGTTTCGGTGTTTGGAATTTCCGTTAACAGGATGAATGCGAAAACCGGGGCAAGAGGGGTTTCCAGGATACTCAAAAGAGCGGTCTGGCCGGATGGAACCCGTTTGGCACCTTCCGCCAGGGTGACCGATGCAATGGCAAACAACAGCCCGAATGCGGAAAGAACGTAAATTTCTGTGCGTTCAATATCAAAAGGGTCACCAAATATCGCGGCAAAAGGCAGTAAAAGAACTGAAGATAGCACCGCGGGGCCAGCCCCTGGCGTATCTGGATATTTTCGATACATGACCATGATAAAAGCCATAACGATGGCCATCCACAAGGCCAACAAATCGCCGTAGAGGCTGATTTGACCAAGCGAACCCCAGACAATGACCGCAACGCCCAAAAGCGCGCCAAGGCATCCCGCCATCGTCCTTGATGAGACCTTTTCTCCAATGACAAACCAAGCGAGTAGGGCGGCGATCAGGGGGGAAATCGCATAGATAAGTGAAACATTGGCAATGCTTGTGAATTTGAATGACGTGATAAAGGCGGCCGTGCCCAATGCTCCCACCACCGCGACCGCCAATCCGCTGGTGCCCATGCTCAAGAAATTCTGCCGCAACGTTCCTCTGCCTGTTATCCAGGCTGTTGTGAAAGCAGCGCCAAAAAAGGCTCGCCAGAAAATAACCTCCCACGACCCGGCTTCGACGCCCTTGGTGAACAAACCCGCCGTGCTGAATGTTACAGCCGAAATTACGACAAGGAAGACACCGCTGTAATATTCAGATTGAGTTTTTCGATTCATGCCGGCTTATCCTCGGTCGAGCTTAGGGCGTCTACGTGAATTTCATGAGCGTCCGGGCCGATGCCGTCGGCGTGTCAGGAGCGGGCGTGGTGCCAAGGCGGCTGACCGCGTCTCGATGATGGCCTCGACCGTCGAGACGATCTGGGAGCGGTCAAGCCCGATGTCCGTCAGGTCGTGGTCGCTTAAGCCCTGGAGCTCGCGGATCGCGCGGCGCCGCTGGCGCCTGCGGGAGAACCCGTCGACATTCCGGCGAAGCGCCGATTCCAGATCATTGACCAGCCGAAAGGTGCGGAAGCTCGGGATTCCATCGATCCGTCGGCCTGGCCGCTTGGACCGGTCGGTGTGCGCCTGCTGGACGCTGCTACCGAGATGGGGAAGCACGTAATAGGGCTTCATCGAGTCCTCCATCGGGTTCCGGGCGGCCGCTCGCCGACTTAACCTATGATTTAGATATATTTGATCTATAAGGCTGCCTCCGCCGCACCTCTGTCGCTGCGTTCCGGCCTTGATTTACCGAAAAAGTACGCGTACTTATGACCTTCAACAAACGAGAAGATTTCGGCTTACAAGTTAGAAATACTCAGGTATAGAGAATGCCTCGACCACTCCCGCCCCTGAACGCACTCAGGGCCTTCGAATCGGCCGGCCGACACCTTAGTTTCACCAAGGCGGCGGCCGAGCTGAATGTCACGCCGGCCGCGATCAGCCATCAGGTCAAGGCGCTCGAGGCGCTACTCGAGGTGCCCCTGTTCCGCCGCCTGACCCGGGCGCTGCGCCTAACCGCTGCCGGCCAAGCGGCCCTGCCGACCCTCGGCCAGGGTTTCGACAAGCTGGCCCAAGGGGTCGAGCAGGCGCGCGCCCACTGCGAGAGCGGGGTTCTGACCATCAGCGTCAGCCCTTCTTTTGGCGCCCTGTGGCTGATGCCCCGACTCGAGGACTTCCGCATCCGCCACCCGGACATCGAAATCCGCATCGACGGTACCGACCGTCTGGTCGACTTGGCGCGTGACGACGTCGACGTGGCGGTGCGCTACGGCGCCGGCGGCTATAATGGGGTGCGGCTCGACTATCTGTTCAGCCAGCTCAACACGCCGGTCTGCAGCCCGGCGCTCTTGCGCGGCGCGCACCCCTTGGCCCAGCCCGACGATCTGCGCCACCACACCCTGCTGCACGTCGACTGGAAAAACGCCGACGCGAGCTGGCGCATGTGGCTGCTGGCGGCCGGACTGCACGACATCGACCCGACTCGCGGGCCGCGCTTCACCATGGAGAACATGGCGGTGCAGGCCGCGCTCGACGGCCACGGCGTGGCTTTGATCGGCGACGTCCTGGCGGCCGACGAACTCGCCGCCGGGCGCCTTGTGCGTCCCTTCGACCCGAGCCTCAGCACGCCGCTCACCTTCTCCTACTATCTGCTGAGCGCGAAAGACAGCGCCGGGCGGCCCAAGGTCACGGCCTTCCGCGACTGGCTGCTCGAGGAGACGCGCGCCGCGCGTCCCCAGGCCGGCGAGGCGCCGGGAGGTCGGGCGGGTGCGCCCCTCTAGCTGGGGCCCTGGGGACCCAAGCGGCCGGTCAGCCGGGCGTCGTCGCCCGGGGC
>JAJFGM010000656.1 GCA_021776145.1 Kiloniellaceae bacterium
TCAGCACGCTGACCTCGCGCGCCGGCGCGATATAGACCACGGGCGTGAAGGTCAAAGCGGCCAGCACCAGGATGTAGGCCAGGGGATTGAAGACCGCGATGCCGAGAACGGCCAAGCGGTGCCTTTGCCAGTGCCCCTTGACCAGATCCTTGTGGCGCAGAGCATAGGGCGCCAGGAAGACCGCCCGCACCAGGCTCGAGGTGTAGTCGAGCAACAGAAAGGGAATGAGCAGCTTTTGCACCGCATAGGCATCCCAGACCGTATAGCTGCCGATCAGGAAGCCGGCGCCGAGACCGAACAGCAGCGAAGAGGTCAGGTGCCGGGCACCGGACCGAAAACCGCCGGTCAGGAAGACCACGCCGACGATGATGACGGCGGCGCCGGCCAGAACCTGCAAGGTCAGGATCTCCCCCAGGAAGACAACCGCGAAAATGGTCGAAAGGAACGGGCCGGTCGCCCGCGCCGTCGGGTAGACCAGCGACAGGTCGCCGTGCCGATAACCCTGTTGCAGCAGCAGGAAATAGCCGAGGTGCAGAAAAGCACTGACCAAACAGACGGCGATCTCCGGCCAGCCCAGGACCGGCTGTTCGATGACGTACACGGCGACCGCCAGTGGCAAATAGAGCAGCGCCGCGAGCAGGGAAAAGAGCCACACCAGCTCCGGCCCGCCGTTGATCCGCTTGACCAGAAAATTCCAGGTCGCGTGACAAACGGCGGCGGCCAGCACCAGAGTCAAAGCAAGGAGGGTCATTCAATCACCTTAAAGCAGGGGTTGCGGACGTGCGTAATCGCACCCCTCTATCCCCCCTGGTCTTTTGCTCTCTAAGGTGTCTGCCGTTGCGGCGTTACGTGGCGCTCGGTCCAGGCCGGCTGACACGGCGGAACCCTAGCCACACATAGATGGGTAGGACATTCTTGCCAAATTCCGGCGTCGTGAAAAGACGGTCATGATAAAAGGGGGTTACTCCAAAAGGGCCCCTTTTCGTGCGATCGCCAAATGTCCGTTTTCGGGGATCACGCGGTCGCCTTTACGGTCGGATTCTCGCTACCGATTTCAGACGCGAGCCGGTTGTTGCGAACACAACAGACAGCATCTAAACAGGCCCGGCAATGTCTGGGAGATGCTCGCACATGAACGATGGATGGGACCGATCTGCCGAAGCATGGATTGCTTCTGTTGGTGAGCGTGGTGATTGGGCGCGCGAGCATATCCTCGATCCTGCAATGCTTGCTCGTATAGAGCCCCAGCATTTCCGTCGCGGGCTGGATGTTGGCTGCGGTGAAGGTCGCTTTTGCCGAATGCTGAAGGCGCGAGGCGTTTCAGTCGTAGGCATTGATCAGTGCCACACGCTTCTCGACGCAGCGATGCGCCGTGATCCTTCGGGCGAATATCACCTCGCAAGAGCGGAACAGCTTCCCTTTGGTGATGGTAGTTTCGATTTGGTGGTTAGCTACATGAGCCTGTGCGATATTCCCGACTTTAGGGCGGCAATCAGTGAAATTGCACGTGTTCTAGCTCCGGGTGGAACGTTGTTGCTTGCAAACCTTACAAGCATGAGCACTGCCGACGCTGGGATCGGGTGGGTCAAGGACGACAATGGGCAGCTCATGTATTGGCCGATCGATCGTTATCTTGACGAATTCTCCATGCAGTCTGAATGGGCTGGGATTAGCATTATCAACTGGCATAGACCGCTCTCGGCATATATGGACGCTCTGCTTGGCGCTGAACTTCGTCTCATTTTCTTCGATGAGCCGCAGCCTGTCAGCGGTGATCCGGAACGACAAGAGCGGTATCGGCGAATGCCGTGGTTTGTTCTCATGGAGTGGCGCGCGCACGGGCGCTCGTAATTCAAGGACTTCGATCAACTTCCGGATGCGATTCAGAAGGTTCGCCGTGGGCAATGGCCGACCCAGTCGCGTTGTCCCCTATGACGCCGCCTTGAGGTTGGACACCTGACATCGAGAAATAGTTGGGTTTCAGGGTCAACAATCCCGTAGGCCCAATACAGACGTCTCTCGTGTTTCGTTAGCGGGTTGGGGTGACTTCGAGGCGCACGCCTTCACGCGCCTGCAAACTGGTCAGCACAGCGAAAAGATGCTCGGCTGTCGGATTGCCTTTATCGCTGAATGTGCGCATTAGGCTCTTCGGGTTCTTGCCAACAACGTCGCCGAGCTCCTGAAAGCCGATCGTGGCGTTGATGTAGTCACGCAGCACGGTCTTGCCGGTGTCCAGCTCGCCGGCCAGCAGCGCGTCGATCGCCTGCTTTAGCAACTCGACCCGAAAATCCGGGTCCTTCTGCGCGCGCGCGCGCACGGTGTCTTTAAAATTTTTGGTCAGCGGCATGGCCTAGCCTTCCTCATATTTTCGTTTGCGATAGTCCTTCCAGTAGCGCTTCGCGTTTTTGATATCCGTGGCCTGGCGTCTCTTCGTCCCACCGGCCAGCAGGATCACAAGCGCATCCCCTTCCCTGCCGAAATAGATTCGGTATCCGGGGCCGCTATCGATGCGTAGCTCCTGAACGCCTGTCCCAACCGATTTAATGTTGGTCAGGATGCCCTGCCCTATTCTGGCCAGGGCGATTGTGACCTTGGCTGCGGCAGGATTTTTGAGCTTGCCGAACCATCTGCCGAAGGGAGACTTACCGTCGGCGTCAAGATATTCAGCGACCTCGATCATGTTCATATGGTATCATAAATGACACCATATGCAAGTTTACTATTTTCCTCTGTGATATTCGGATGCAATCCCTGCCACGTGGCGAACGGCGGGTAGCAACCGGAAAGCAGAACCCGCCGGGGCTTGGTGCGGCCCGCAAGTATAGCGGAGCCGAGGACGTGGCGGCCGTGCGTTCACGCCCTTGAACTTTGAGTACCTTCGTGGCTATCCGATCGTCCGCGCGGCTCAATCGTAGCTGAAGCTCGGGAACCAATCGCTGCCGCGGCCATCGGGCGTCAGGTCGAACATGGCCCAGACCGGCCAGATCGCATCGGCGTGGCGCGGGTGCTGACCGGGCTCGCAGGGCGCAAAGAACAGCTCGCTGCAATAGCTGTGGCGAATGCCGGCGTCGTCCTTGGTGAAGACGTTGATCGTCGGGATTTGGCCAAAATCGTCACTCTCGGCATGATAGTCGCGGCCGTAGCTGCTGCCCTGCCATGAGAGCAGGCGCAGATTGCCCCAGCCGCGCTCTTCGGCCCAGGCCCTCAGGGTCGCGATCGGCGCCTTGGCGACCACCGCCAGATTGACCCGGTCGCCGATGTGCGGCGCGCTGCCGTTGAGCCCATCGAGCAACGCGGTGCAGGCCGGGCAGGCCTGGCCGTCGGGCGTATACATGAAGCTGTAAATGACCAGGCTGGAGCGTCCCGGCCGAAAGAGCTCGGAAAGCCGGGTCCGCCGCTCGCCCTCGTCGAAGGCGTAGTCTTCCGCCAGGGTACCGCCCGCCGGCAAGGCACGGCGCCGTGCCGCCACGGCTTCCGACTTTCGCCGCAGGTCGATCTCGGCCGTCAGCAGTTCGTCCCTGGCGGCGCGGTAGGCTTGGCTTTCTCCCGGAAAGCGGATGTCGTGATGCTGTCCCATTTCGGCCTCATTGTTCTTGTTGCGTTGCGGAAAGGAATTCGTTCAGGCTCTCCAGGGTGCCGGTCCAGCCGCCGTGGTGGTTGTCGCGTGCTTCCTGGGTGGAAAGCAGCTCATGGCGCAAGACCAGTTCGGTTTCGCCGCCAAGATCCCGGAACTCGACGGTTACCAGCGTCTCGCCCAGCGGTTCATTGCCGCCACAGCAGCTTCCGCCGGGCGGCGTCCAAGTGAAGACCAGGTGCTCCGGCGGCAGGACTTCGCGATAACTGCCGCCGTGCTGAAAGGCCTCTCCACCGCCCGGCTGGGTGGTGAAGCTGTAACCGCCACCGACCCTGAGATCGATCTTCACTGACAGCGCCTGATAGCCCGGCGGGCCCCACCACTTCATCAACATTGCCGGATCGGTCCAGGCGCGGAAAAGGGCTTCGCGCGTTGCCTTGAAGTT
>JAJFGM010000657.1 GCA_021776145.1 Kiloniellaceae bacterium
GGCCGAGGGTGTCTATCACCTCGACAATGCGCCCGGCATTCTCGTCGCTACTTTGGGTCCCGGCGTCGCCAACGCGGTCAACGTCGTCGCCAATGCCCTGCAGGACCGCGTACCGCTGATCTTCCTGACCGGCTGTGTCGACCCGCGTGACAGTGTCGAATACACACATCAGGTCTTCGACCATGTAGCCCTTATGAAGACGGTGACGAAGGCCAGTTTCACCCTGGTCGACGGTGCCGTCGAGACGGTTATCGAAAAAGCCCTTTCGCTGGCAACCCAGGGACAACCGGGTCCGGTGCACATCGATGTACCAATTTCCCTCGCGGCCAAGAAACAAGCCGGGCGGCGACCGGTCCGGCCACAAGGCATTGCCAAGATGGCCCCGGCGCCGGGACCGGCACTGACGGCGGCGCGCGCCGCCTTGGCGGCGGCCGAGCGGCCGCTGATCCTGGCCGGGCTGGAGATCGTCAGCCAGAAGGCCGATGCTGCGTTGGCGGAATTCGCTCGGCGCTTCGGCATACCCGTGGCGACCACCTACAAGGCAAAGGGTGTTTTGCCCGAAAGTGATGAACTGGCACTTGGCGGTGCCGGCCTGTCGCCTTTGGCCGACAAGGCCATTTTGCCGCTTTTCGAGCAGGCCGATTTCATCCTCCTGGCCGGCTACGACCCGATCGAGATGCGGCACGGCTGGAAACACGTCTGGAACCCTGAAGAGACCACCGTGGTGGAACTGGTCGCCACAGCGGATCTGCATGGCATGCACCACGCCACCCACAGTTTTGCCGGCGATATCGCCGCCGGACTCGCGGCTTTGGGCCAGGCTATAGAGGCCCGCCCCGTGTGGTCGAACGGTGCTCCCGATGCGGTGCGTCAAAGCCTGCGCCGGAGCTTCGCCGCCGACGATCAAGCCTGGGGTCCGGCAGCGGCCATTCAGGAAGTCCGCCGGGCTTTGCCTGAAGACGGCATTGCGACGGTCGACAGCGGCGCTCACCGTATACTCCTGAGTCAGCTTTGGACCTGTGAGCAGCCGCATACCCTGCTGCAGTCGACGGGACTTTGCACCATGGGCTGTGCCCTGCCCCTGGCCGTCGGCGCCAAGCTGGCGGCACCGCAGCGGGCGGTTGTCGCTTTCAGCGGTGACGCGGGCCTGGAAATGATCCTCGGAGAACTGGCGACGCTGCGCGATCTGGCGTTGCCGGTCGTTGTGGTGGTCTTCGTCGATGCCTCGCTGGCTTTGATCGAACTTAAGCAGCGTGGTTCGGGACGCCCCAGCCTGGGTGTCGACTTTGGCCGTACCGATTTTGCCGCCGTGGCGCGAGCGCTCGGTGGCAAGGGTATCGATGTCGCCAGCCGCGACGAAATGTCTGCCGCCATGCAACAGGCACTGGAAGCCGACAGCTTCACACTGATCGCCGCCCACATTGAAGCCGGCGCCTATGACGGGACGTTCTGAAGACCTGCGGAAACTACCGTAGAGGCCAAGCGCTGGCCCGACCTATGCGAGCTTGCCGTGGCAGTGCTTGTACTTGCGGCCGGATTCGCAGGGGCAGGAGGCGTTGCGCGGCACCTTGCCCCAAGTCGCGGGATCGTTGGGGTTGATGACGGCTGCGGCGGCGCGGGTCGCGACCGGACGCAGTGCTGTTTGCGTCTCTCCAACGGGTCCGGCATCGGCACTGACCAGGGCCGGATCTTCGCGGCTTTCGTGCATTACGTGGGCTGGCCGCGGCACTTCGGTCGGCTCGTCGCCGACACCGGCAATGCGGATCTCAAAGCGGCTGAGCAACACACAGATCTCGTCGCGCACCGAGGAGAGCATTTGTTCAAAAAGGTCGAAAGCCTCGCGTTTGTATTCGTTTAGGGGATCGCGCTGGCCATAGGCCCTGAGCACGATGCCGTGGCGCAGGTGGTCGAGGCTGAGCAGGTGGTCCTTCCATTGTTTGTCGAGGACCAGCAGCAAAACCTGCTTCTCAAGGCTGCGCATGTTCTCGGCGCCGAAGGTTGCCACCTTGGCGGCCATCTTGCGGTTGACCTCCTTGGATACCCGCTCCTTGATCTCCTGATCGGCGATACCCTCCTCGGCGGCCCAGTCGGCGATCGGCAGATCGAGGGCGAAGATACGCAACACCTCTTGATGCAGCGAATCCACTTCCCACTGCTCGGCATAGGCTTTGTGCGGGATAAAGCGGGCGACCATGTCTTCGACGACTTCGGCGCGCATGTCGGCGACAGTTTCGCGAACGTCGCGTGCCCGCATGAGATCCTTGCGCTGTTCATAAACGACCTTTCGCTGGTCATTCATCACGTCGTCGTATTTGAGGAGGTTCTTGCGGATCTCGTAGTTGCGTTCCTCGACCTTTTTCTGCGCCTTCTCCAGCGCTTTGTTGACCCAGGGATGAACGATCGCCTCGCCCTCTTCCAGGCCGAGTTTGCGCAGCACCGAATCCATGCGATCCGAGCCGAAGATGCGCATCAGATCGTCTTCCAGGCTGAGATAGAACTTCGAGGCGCCGGGGTCACCCTGACGGCCTGACCGGCCGCGCAGCTGATTGTCGATGCGCCGGCTTTCGTGGCGTTCGCTGCCGACGATGTAAAGCCCACCGGCATCCAATGCGATCTTCCTGGCGGCATCGACTTCCGCGCGAATTTCCTCAATCTTGCGATTGCGCGCCGCTTCGTCCGCGATACCGGCGGCTTCCTGGGCGACGCGCATGTCGAAGTTGCCGCCGAGCTGGATGTCGGTGCCGCGGCCGGCCATGTTGGTGGCAATGGTGACGGCGCCCGGTACGCCGGCTTGGGCCACGATCGTGGCCTCTTGTTCATGAAAGCGGGCGTTCAGCACCTGATGCTTGATCTTTTCCTTCTTCAACAGCGCCGCGAGCGTCTCGGATTTCTCGATCGAGACGGTACCGACAAGAATCGGCTGCTTGCGCTCCTGACAGGCGCGGATTTCGGTGGCGATGGCGTTGTATTTCTCGGCTGCCGTGCGATAGACCTCGTCATCTTGATCAAGGCGTATGCAAGGCAGGTTGGTCGGAATCTCGATGACCTCGAGTTTGTAGATGTCCGCAAACTCCGAGGCTTCGGTCATCGCCGTGCCGGTCATGCCGGCGAGCTTCGGGTACAGGCGGAAATAGTTCTGGAAGGTGATCGAGGCCAGGGTTTGGTTTTCCTGCTGGATCGATACGTTTTCCTTGGCCTCGAGCGCCTGATGCAGGCCTTCCGAATAGCGCCTGCCCTCCATCATGCGGCCGGTGAACTCGTCGATGATGACGACCTTGTCGTCCTTGACGATGTAGTCCGTGTCCCGTTGGAACAGCAGATGAGCCCGCAATCCCTGGTTGGCATGGTGCAGGAGGCTGATGTTCTGGGGGTCGAAAAGCGTGCCCTCTTCGAGCATGTCGGCTGCCTTGAGCAGCTCTTCCATATGTTCGGTGCCGAGGTCGGTAAAGGTCGCCGAGCGGGCTTTTTCGTCCTTCTCGTAATCCTCGGGTACCAGGTTCGGAATCAGCTCGTTGACGCGCATGTAGGAATCCGAGGAATCCTCGGCCGCACCGGAAATGATGAGCGGCGTCCGCGCTTCGTCGACCAGGATCGAATCGACTTCGTCGACAATGGCAAAATTAAAGTCGCGCTGGACCATGTCCTCCAGCTGAAACTTCATGTTGTCGCGCAGGTAGTCAAAGCCGAATTCGTTATTGGTGCCGTAGGTCACGTCGCAGGCATAGGCGTCGCGCCGTTCCTTGTCCGACAGTCCATGCACGATGCAGCCAGCGGACATGCCGAGAAAGCCGTAGATCTCGCCCATCCAGGCGGCATCGCGCTGGGCGAGATAGTCGTTGACCGTGATCACGTGGACACCGTCGCCGGACAAGGCGTTCAGATAGACGGGCAGGGTCGCGACAAGAGTCTTGCCCTCGCCGGTCTTCATCTCCGAGATCATGCCCCTGTGCAGCATGATCCCGCCTAGCAACTGCACGTCGAAATGGCGTTGACCGAGGGTCCGCTTGGCGGCCTCGCGCACCGTTGCGAAGGCCTCGGGCAGGAGGTCTTCGAGGGATTCGCCCTTGGCGATACGCTCGCGAAAGGCGGGCGTCCGGGCGCGCAGATCCTCGTCGCTGAGCGCCTCGAGCTCAGGCTCCAGCCCGTTTATGGCTGCGAGGGTCTTGTCGAAACCCTTGAGAAACCGGTCGTTTGCAGACCCGAACAGCTGCTTGGCTAACGCGCCGAACATGAAAAACCTCAAATTTGGGACGCTGCGGGTGGCCCACGCTGAGAATGTTGTGACACATAGGCTTTGGGCGGGGAACTGTCAACGTCGAGCCCGGTTTTCGCCGGGTCTTGGCGACCCTCGGGGGCGGTTGTCGGCTTGCGTCGGGGCATTAGGCGTGCATGATGCGCGGATGGACTTGCGGGCGCCGCGATGCCGCCTCTGGGCTGGCGCCGCACGACATGGTAGCCCGAAGCCGGCGCCTCCGGGCTTGTCGCGGCGGCTAAAGGATCAAGCAAAAGGACCCAATTGTGCGAGGTCGCTCCCTCCCAGCGTTGCTCCCGGCTGCCTTGATCGGCTTATGCCTGAGTTCGGCCTGGGCACAATCAACCGACGAGGCCGGCACCAAAGCCAAGACCCCCTGGTATTCCATATTCGGTTTCGGCGAAGGAGGAGAAGACAGGACCTCGATAACAATCCCGCTCGAGCCTGAAATTCTCAAGCCCGATCCACTTGAGCCCGATCCACTAGAGCCCGATGCGGAGAGCGCGGCCGACGGGGCGCCGAAGGCCGCCGAAGAGAGCAAAACCGAGCCGGTAGAAAATAAGGCTGCGGTCGAAGACGAACCCGAGGGTTACCGAGCACCGAGCCCAACCAGCGGCAAGATCGACGACAAGGTGGAGACGCGGCGCTATTCGATCTTTGGTTTCGGGGATGACGAGTCCGAGCCGGCCCAGACTCCGGCCCAGACTCCGGACCCGTCCGATTCGGATGGCGAAGAAACAACGGTGAAAAACCAGGCGCCGGTCCAGCGGCGGCCGGGCACGGCAAGCGACAAAGTCGAAGACAAGGTGGAAACGCGCAGCTATTCGATCTTCGATTGGGGGAACGACGAAAATCCGGCGGAAGATTCGGCAGAGGACGAGGCGCGGCAGGGCGACTCGCCGCTTAATCTCTTGCCAGGAGAAG
>JAJFGM010000658.1 GCA_021776145.1 Kiloniellaceae bacterium
ACCGCTTTCATTTTTTGTGCAGCCCGGGCCCCCCGCCGGGTCTGGGGGGGGGGGGGGGCGTTTGGGGCGGCGCGCCGCCAAGGGGTCTCGTCAACGGGTCAGCTCGGCCAGCGGCAGATTGCAGCAGGCACTGTAACGAACGCCCTTCACGTCCTTGCGGTGCGCCAGCACCAACTTGGGACTGACAAGCGGGATGATGACCCGGTCCTTGATCATTTCCAGGCCGAGTTCGTGAAACAGCTTGGTCGACTCCTCGCCGCTGGCGGCCAGGGCCCTCTTCAGTAGATCATCCTCGCGTGGATTGATGATCGAGGCATCGCGATGCGTGCCGGCCCGCTTCGACCAGGCGGTTTCGCCGTTCATCGCGAAATACTGGACGTATTGACCCGAGCCGAAATAGTCCGGCGCATAATAGACCGCCGTCAAGGGAATGCCGGTGTCGTTGATATGCTCGCGCCAGACGGCGAAGGTCACGGGCTGCAGGTTGACCTTGATCCCGACTTTCGAGACATCCTGCTGGACCTTCTGCATCATGGTCGAGAAGTCGACGCCGTAGACATTGGCGTTCGGGTAGATCGCCTCCATCTCAAAGCCGTCGGGGAGGCCGGCCGCGGCGAGCAGGAACTTCGCCTTGACCGGGTCGTAGACAGGCATGGGCAGACCGGCGGTGCCGGGGAAACCGTTCGGGATCGGTGACGCGATCAGGTCGCCCTCGCCGCCCAGGGTAAACTCGATCACACCCTCATAGTCGATGGCGTGGGCGAAGGCCTGTCGCACTTCGGTTGTCAGCGGCACCTTGTTCAAGGTCGAGCCCGGGCTCAAGGCGACATAGACGAAGTTGTAGGAGGCGACCGTCTCGGTGGTCACATCCGGCGAGCTGATGCTTTTGGCGGTATCGGGATCGATCTGCATGGCGATATCCGCGGCGCCGCTCTCGAGCATCTGCGCCTGGGTAACGGCGTCCTTGGTGTGCTTGATGACGATCTCGCCGATCGCCGGCTTGGCGCCCCAGTAATTGTCGTTGCGCTTGAAGCGGAGTTCGTCGTCGGGCCGGTAGGCGGCCAGGACATAGGGCCCGCTGCCCGCCGAATTCTCGAGGAACCAGGCTTCCGCGGTATCGCTGGAATCGGCGCCTTCGCCGGCCTTGGCGCCCTGCGCCAGGGCGACGTCGCTGTTGGTGACGCCGGTATAGGGCGCGGTGAGAATGCCGACGAACTCGGAGTTCGGCGACGCCAGGCTGACCACCAGGGTGTGGGCGTCCGACGCCTCGATATTCTCCACACCGTCCATCATGAAGGACGGTCCCGACTTCATGTTTTTCAGGCGCTCGAAGGTGAATTTGACGTCCTTGGCTTCAAGCGGCGAGCCGTCGGAGAAAACGGCGTCCGGATTCAGATGGAAGGTGAATTGGGTCTGGTCCGCGTTCGACTCCCAACGCGTCGCCAGGTGCGGCGTGATGGTCTGGTTGTCGGGCGCCAGCGCCACCAGGGTCTCGTAGACCGAAGTCAGGTAGATCTGACAGGTGTCGCACCAGGCCCGGCCGGGGTCGAGTGAGTTGACGTCCATGTTGCGGGCTATCACCAGGGTGTCGCTCTGCGCGGCGGCCATCCCGCCGGGAAGTCCAAGCGCGAGAACCAGCGCCAGGGTTCCGCTGCGCAGGCCGCCTCGCAGCCTTGTTCCAATTGGGGTTCCTGTGGACATCGCGTCTGCCTCCCTTGTGATGTTTTGAGCTTCGTTTATGTTTTGAACGTCGTGGCCGACTCCGTATCTTGTTTTCGCAAGTGCCAACAAGCGCGCCTTCAGGCCGCCACTTCGTCGTAGGAGAGATCCTTCGATTGGACCACCGCCCGCTGCCCGACCAACAAGGATTCCGCTATGGAGATCGGGGCCGAACTCGATAATCTTGGCATGCTATCCAAGCTTTGTCACTGCGTCACCAGAGGGCCGCCGCTGCGGACTGCGGCCCATGACCTGGCCATCGCGGCGACTGCATGGGAGGCCGGCGCATGACGCGCTGCGTCCTGGCGATCGATTCCGGGTCGAGTGCCGTCAAGGCCGCCGTGGTCGACATCGCGGGAGGGATCCACGGAACCGGGATTGCCGAGATCGAAACCCTGCTCGGCGAGGGCGGTGTGGCCGAGCAATGCCCCCGGCAATTGTGGGGCGCGGTGCTCGAAGCCAGCAAAGCTGCGCTGAAAAGTGCCCGGGGCGATACTGGGGGCGATGGAAAAGGCGACAACCGCGTTGTCGGCGTGGCCTGCAGCAGTCAGTATTCGTCGGTCATTCCGGTCGCTGCCGACAAAGAGGCGTCGGGCAACCTCGTGCTGTGGCGCGACACGCGCGGCGCCAGGCATGTGCGCGCCCTGCTCGATGCCCACCCTGGCGCCGTCGAGACCTGGGCCGAAATCCACGGGTTGCCGCCCTCGCGCGCGGGCCGCGATACCCTGGCTCATATGCTCCACATCAAGAACGACGCGCCGGAGATTTACGACAGAACCAGCCTGTTTCTAGAGCCGGCCGATTACCTCAGCCTGAAGTTCAGCGGTGTCGTCTCCGCCACGCCCTGCAGCGTTTTCAAGATGCTGCTGACGGACAATCGTCAACCGCTGTCGCAACCCTATGACCCGACGCTGGTCGCGCTCAGCGGCATCGATCGCGAGAAACTGCCCAACCTTTGCGAACCGGGACAACTGCTCGGGGACGTGCTGCCGGGCGTTGCGGCGGAGCTCGGCATCCCGGGCGACGCCAAGGTCGTCTGCGGCATGAACGACAACCACGCCGTCGCCATGGGAACCGGGGCGCTGCAAGCGGCCACGGCGGGCTTGTCGATCGGAACGACCGCCAACATCTCGGCCCGCATCGAGGGCCTGAAATCCGACAACAAGCGCCGCCTGTCCTCCATGCCGACGCCCCTGGCGGGCCGCACCATGGTGATGGCCGAGAACGGGTTGGGCGGCAAGGTTCTCGAGATTTTCTTCGATCGCATCCTCTTCCCGACGGACCCGCGGACAGTCGAGGCGCGCTTCGCGGAGTTCGAGGCCGCCGCGCGTCGCGCCGCGCCGGGATCGAGAGGCCTGCTTTTCCTGCCCTGGCTGATGGGAGCCGGATCGCCCGGATCGAACGCCGATGCCAGGGCCGGCTTCTTGAATATGTCCGCCGACACGACGCGCGACGACATGATGCGGGCCATGCTCGAAGGCCTTGTGCTCAATCTGAAATGGCTGAACGATGCGGTCGAGGACTTCGTGGAGGCCCGCTTCGATCGCCTCATGTTCACCGGCGGCGGCGCGCAGTCCGATTGCTGTGCCCAGATCATGGCCGACGTCTTCGCCAGGCCGATTCAGCAGATGCAACAGCCGCGCTACGCGCCCTGTCGTGGCCTGGCCTTCTTCGCCTTCTGCCGCATCGGTCTGCTGAGCGAAGACGAGCAAGGGGATTTTCTCCGCATCAAACGGACCTACGAGCCGCGCCCGGCGCACCACGCACTCTACACGACGCATTTCGAACAGCTGCTGCAAGCCTTCGACCGGACCACGCCAATCGCCGCCGCCTTGAACCAAAGCACTTCGGGAGAGAAGAATGTCGGATAAACTGCGCCGAAACCCCAGGCGATCCTATCCCTATCGCGAGCGCTATGGCGCCCTTCTAGGCTTTCCGGACAAGGCCTTGTCGCGCGAGGAGGTCCTGCGTCAGGCCGACGAGATGGCGCGGCAGGAAGACCTGGTGTGGGCCGAAGGCAAGTGCTCGGGCACGATCTATTCCGGCGATCACGCGCACTATGATTTCCTCAACAAGGTTTTTGGCAAGTACTCGCATGTCAACGCCCTGCAACGCGACATGTGCCCCAGCCAAACGCGCTTCGAGGCCGAGATCATCGCCATGACCCTGGACATGATGCACGGCGGTGCCGTCGCGGCGGACACCCCAGGCCAAGAGCCCTGCGGCGTCATGAGCAGCGGCGGCACCGAGAGCATCGTCAGCGCGCTGCTGGCCTACCGCGAATACGGCCGCAATGTCCGCGGCATCACGGATCCCGAGATCATCATTCCGGTGACGGCCCACGCCGCCTTCGACAAGGGCGCCCACTACTTCGGCATCAAGGTGATCCACGCCCCGATCGACCCGGTGAGCACCGCTGTCGATGTGGATTTCGTCAAGCGACAGATCACCCCGAACACGGTCGCCCTGGTCGGTTCTGCCGGAAACTACCCCTATGGCACCATCGACCCGATGCAAGAGCTCTCCGACCTGGCCTTGGAGCACGGCATCGGATTGCACGTCGATGGCTGCCTGGGTGGTTTCATCCTGCCGTGGGGGCAGGAGCTCGGTTATGACATCCCGACCTTCGATTTCCGCCTGCCGGGTGTGACCTCGATCTCGGCGGACACCCACAAGTACGGCTACGGGCTGAAGGGAACCTCGGTCCTGCTCTACCGCAACAAGGCCCTGCGGGCGGCGCAATTCTTTTGCCAGCCACTGTGGCCGGGCGGCATGTACACATCGCCGGGCATCGGCGGCAGCCGCTCCGGCGGGCTGCTGGCGGCCTCCTGGGCGGCGATGGTCAGCCTGGGGCGCGAAGGCTATCTCGAGCGGGCGCGGCGGATCTTCGAAACCTCATTCGCCATGCAGGACGTCGTCAAGGAGTTCGAGGAACTGCAGCTGCTGGGCTCGCCCACATTCTGCTTTTCCTTCACCTCGCCGGAGTTCGATATCTACCATCTGAACGACGCCATGAAAGAGCGGGGTTGGCGCTTTAACGGCCAGCAGTATCCCAGTGCTTTGCACATGTGCGTCACCGGGCCGCAAACCCAACCCGGTGTCGTCGAGGCCTTTCGCGGCGACCTGCTGGAAGCCGTCGCCTATGCCAGGCACCCGACCAACAACATCCCGCAAAGCGGCTCCCTCTACGCCGGCGCCGGCATGAAAGCCTCGCCCGACGACATCGACATCCCGGAACTCAGGGCGCTGCTCGTCGGCGCCTTGGAGACCTACCTGGAACAGCCGGAGACCATGGAAGAGGCTTAGGTCGACACTCGAATGCGTTTTCCCTTCACGCCGGCTCCTGCTGGGTAACGCAGTGGATGCCGCCGCCGTTCTCGTAGATGCGGTCGACCTCGAGGGCGACGACCTTCCTGTCAGGATAGAGCCGCGCCAGGGGTTCCTGGGCGCCGGCGTCGGCCTTGGCATCGCCGAACTGCGGCGTATAGACGGCGCCGTTGCCGACATAGTAGTTGGCGTAGCCGGAAAAGAAGTCGCTGCGGCGCGAGCGCACCACCGTGGCATAGGGGGTCTCGGCGATCTCGAAGCCGCGGCCGCGGGCGTCGCGGGCCTTTTGCATGATCTTTTTCGACTCGGCGTAAACCCGGCCCCACTCCGAGGTGTCACCGGGATAGCCGCTCATCAGGACCACGCCGGGACGAATGAAACGCAAGGTGCCGTCGATGTGGCCGTCGGTGATTTCCTGGCCGCGTACACCGGGCAGCCAGATGACGGTCCCGACGCCCAGTCCGGCCTTGAGCTCGGCCTCGATCTCGGCTTGTGTCTTGCCGGGGTTGCGGTTGTCGTTCACCCAGCAGCTATCGGTGAGGATCAGCGTGCCCTCGCCGTCATATTCGAGGCCGCCGCCCTCGCCGACCAGCGCCGAGCGGACGTGGCGGCAGCCGCGCGCCGTGGCAATGGCGGCCGCGACCCGGCTATCCTTGGCATGGCGCTCCTTGTTGCCCCAGCCGTTGAAGTTGAAATCGAGCGCCGCCTTGCGGCCGTCGTCATGGCGCAGGAAAACCGGACCGCTGTCCCTGGCCCACATATCGTCGGTGGCGACGTCGAGCAGCTTCACCTTCGGTCCGCAGAGCCGCGCCGCCAGCGCATGCTGGTCCGCCGCCGCCAGCAGGGTCACCGGCTCGTTCTCGGCGATCGCCGCCGCCAGGCGTCCAAGCGCTTCCTGAACGGCTTCGAAATAGGCGGTTTCGCCATAGATCGCCTGCGTCGACGGCCAGCACATCCAGGTGCCGGCATGCCGGCTTTCCTCCGCCGGCGCATAAAAGCCACTCAATGATTTTTCGGCGCCCAACGCCGAGCGCCCCGTTGCCATTGCAGCCATTGTCGTCACCATAAAAGTTCTTCTGTTGATCTTCATGCCGTCCACTCTTGTCACGCCGCGTGGATCGGCGCCTTGGCCAACGCTCAATCGACGGAGTCGCGGATCAGCGGACAGGTCGAGCAGTGGATGCCGCCGCCGTTGAGCTGCATGGCGTCGTAGGGCAGGGTGACGATGTCGACACCGTAGCGGTCGAATGCCGACCGCGTCGCCGGCGAGGCGCCCTGGGGCATAATGACACGGCCGGGCCGCACCGCCAGACAGTTGACGATCCAGCCGGCATCGTCGGGGTTGAGTTCGATGCTGCGCACGCCCAATTCGCGCAGGCGTTCGAGAAAGGCATAGGGGAGGCGCGCCGCGTTGACCAGCGCCAGGTCGACGTCGATCATGACGAAGGCGCCGTCGATATGAATGTCGTAGCCGCCGAGATCGACGCGAATGACCTCCACACCCTGTTTGGCGAGCACGTCCTCGACCTGGGCGACACCCGCCTCGTTGACACGGATCGAGCGGCCGACCACGGCGGTGCGGGAATTGATCCAGGCGAAGCTGCCGCCTTCCATCAAGCCGCTGCCCTGGACGGTGCGCAGGATCGGCACGCCAAGGTTGGCGAGCGTCCGGCTCACCACCGGCTCCTCGCCGCGACGCATGCGCGCCGCCAGGCGGCAGACGATGGCGCCGCCCCTGACGGCGATGGCGGAATCGCGGGTATAGCAGGACTTGAAACGGCCGCCGCCGACGCCATCGAGGGTCACCACCTCGACCCCCTCGTCGCGCAGGGCCTGGGCCAGGGCGTCGTGCTGCGCCTGCATCTCGGCAAAGGGCGGAATGGTCTCGCTCTGCCAATACCAGCCGGCTTCGGGATCGCCGAAGGAGCCGATCTCGGCGATGCGCTTTGTCGGGTCGATGACCTCGAACTCGGCGCCCGGCCGATGCATCAGCACCACGCGCAAGCGCCCGACATCATTGTCGCAGCCCCAGTTGCGGCCCCACAGCGAGGTCATCTGGGCTTCGCTTTCGAAGGCCGGCTCGGCCTCGGGGCCGAACATCTTGACAGTCATGTTGTAGACGTAACGCGGATCGGTCATGCCAATTCCCTCCTCCGCCACTTCACCGCGAAACGGCCCACCACCGCAATACCCCCAAAGGGCTGCGCCCAACCAGATCTTCATCCAGCCCCTTCGGGCCAGACCGGACGGCAAGGCGCATCAGCTCGACAGGTGCGTCAGCTCGACAGGCGGATCGCCACGGCCTTGCGGCGCGGGTCGGCCTGGACGTGAACCTCGTAGTGATCCTGCTGGACCACGTCGGCAACATCGGTCGGGCGGAAGGAAACGGCGTTGACGCCGCCCGCCAGCCGCAGACTGTCGTAAAGAATGCCATCGGCCCCGGCGCTTCGCTGCCGCTCGCCAAAGATCTGGCTGCGCTCGTAGGACGTGCGGTCGTACAGATCCGGTCTCGCTTCCGCTTGACCGCGGATATCGACATAGGCGGTGCCGTTCAAACGCGCGCCATAGGCCCGGTAGGTCATGCGGCCGCTTGGCCGCCCCTCGTAGATGGTTTGACGGCGCAGATGATGCGCCACCTCGGCGATGGCTGTTTTCAGCGACAGGGCGGCGTACCAGGCGCCAAGCGCCGGGCTGGAAAAACGCCCGCCCTGCGGCGCGGCGTGCAGGAAGGCCGCCATGACGACGCTGGCGTTGGCCCGGCCAAAGACCCACTGCGAAGGCGGCAGGCGCTTCATGCGAGCCGAGACAAGCCGGTCGTTGGTCCATCCCTCCAACTCCATGACGGCCTGCAGATCGCGCGGCGACGTCACCGCGTCGAAGGCATCGATGGGGGGAAATTGCGACGGAATAAGCCGATGGGTCGCCTCACCCACCGCCACGCGGTCAGGCATCGACGATCTCGATGTCCTCGTCGCTCCAGGTTCCCTTTTCAATCGCGTGATCGAGGGGCGCCGCGGAAAGGCCGCCCCGCCAGGCATCGAGGAAGCGGCGGACCTCGATGATCCCCATCTGCGCGCCCGAGAGGACAAGTTCCAGGGGGCGCTGCCCACCGAACAGCGGCGCCGCGTTGGGCGCCGCCAACCACTGGGCGCCCCGCGCGGGATCGCCAAACAGAATTCTCAGGTCCTTGTGAATGCCGAGGATCGCGGAAATGCGCAGCAAGGTATCCAGCGGCAAGCTTATCTCCTCGCCGGCGCGTGCCTTGGAAACCCAATTGTGATAGGTCGAGCGGGCCGGACAGCCCAACACGAGAATGCGCTCGCGCTCGCTAAGGCGCCACAGCGCGGCGATGTTGACGAAGCTGCGCAGGCCCGGTCCGCTCAACCGGCCGCGGCTTTCAGCGTCGAACAGGTCGGCACTTTCAATACCGGCCGCATCGCCGCCGGCGACAGAGGTTTCCTGCTTCACCATGGACATCGATGTCGTTCGTTCCAGTTAGAGATTGTCCAATATTGGACAACATATCCATAATTGGGCATTTTGTCAAACTCCGCCGCAGGACACCGCGTGACCGAGGCCTCTGTGAGATCCCCACCGGGGTTTGCGGCACTTTTCTTGCCGCGATTGAAAAGTTAGCCTCCGCCGATGAGAGACGAGCCACCAACCCTCGGGGAGACATGATCGTGCGCCACAGGACTTTTGCCTTCGCCGCCCTCTGTGCGGCTGCGTTGTTCGTCGGGAGCGCAGCCGCGGACGTCGGCGACACGCTGCGGGAACAATGCCATGTGCAACTCAATCTTCCAGACAGCGCCTGCGACTGCATCGCCGAACGCGGGACCAGCGAGCTGTCGCCGCAGCAGCAGGAGCTGCTCGTCGCCATGGTCCTGAAGGATCAGCAGGCCAGCGCCGCGGCCCGCGCCGACCTGACCACGGCCGAAATTACCGAGACCGGTGTTTGGATGGCCAACGCGCCCCAGCAGTGCATGGCACAATAGGGCAAAGCTTCAGGTGAAGCTGCCCATGTTGGCGCCGTGACCGCCATCGACCGTCACCACGCTGCCGCTCATATAGGCGGCCCGCTCGGAGGCCAGACACGTGACGACGTCGGCGACTTCGGTTACCGCGGCGGCCCGACTCAGCGGCAGGTTGGAGAGATAGCCCTGCCAGCGCTCGGGGTCGCCGAACTCGGCCTCGGCGCGGGTCCGCATCAGGCCCACCAGGCGTTCGGTCGCGACCGCGCCGGGGCTGACCGCGAGCACGCGAATGCCGTCGCCCAGGCTGCGGCTGCCGAGCGTGCGGGTGAAGGCGTTGAGCCCGGCGTTGCCGGCACTGCCGGCGATATAGCCGGCATCGGTGCGT
>JAJFGM010000659.1 GCA_021776145.1 Kiloniellaceae bacterium
GGCCTGGGTTAAGGTGACGGAAACCGCTGAAATCCTATTCTAATGTGGGTTACATCTGGAGGGGCGCCCATGCAACCGACGATCGCCCTCGTCGACGACGATCGGAACATCCTCGCGTCGGTCTCAATTGCCCTGGAAGCCGAAGGCTTCAAGGTCAAAACCTATACCGACGGCTCGGAAGCCTTGCGCGGACTGGCCTCGGCGCCGGTCGACCTGGCGGTCCTGGATATCAAGATGCCGCGTATGGACGGGATGGAACTGCTCAGCCACCTGCGCAAGTCCGGCAACCTGCCGATCATCTTCCTGACCTCCAAGGACGACGAAATCGACGAGGTTCTGGGCCTCCGAATGGGAGCCGACGACTACATCACCAAACCTTTCTCGCAGCGCCTTTTGGTCGAGCGCATTCGGGCCCTCCTGCGACGTGAAAAGACCACCCGTGGCGACGCCGTCGACGAAACATCCGAAAGCGCCATGGTGCGCGGCGATCTGGCCATGGATCCCAGCCGCCATCTCTGCACCTGGAAGGGCGCGCAGGTCAACCTGACGGTCACCGAGTTCCTCATTCTCAAGGCGCTTGCCCAACGTCCCGGCCATGTGAAGAATCGGGACCAGCTGATGGATGCGGCCTACGGCGAGTCAATTTACGTCGACGACCGAACCATCGACAGCCACATCAAGCGGCTGCGCAAAAAATTGAAGGACGTGGACGATAGTTTCACGCATATCGAAACCCTCTATGGCGTCGGCTACCGCTATAGCGAGCAGTAAGCCGCGAATCGGCAATTCGCGCCAAGAGTCGACAGCGCTGCCGTGCCGTGGAACGGCTGCTCATGAGCGCTGAGGACCGCGTTCACCGGGCCGACTTCGGCCGACGGCTCGGGCCGGCCAGGGCCGACCCTGCCAATGCGGCGTCCACAAGCACACCAGAGGACCGGGCCGAAGACGGACAAATCCGGGCCGAAACCACGGCTGAACCCCTGACCGAGACGCGGCGCGGAAGACGTGCCCAAGCTGTCGAAGCCGAACGGGCAGAGGGCAAGCCCTCGCGGCCATCGCGGCGGCGCAGGCGTGGCTGGCGTTCGCCGCTGACCCGCCGCATCCTGACCATCAATGTCATTGCCTTGATGATTCCCGTGCTCGGCCTTTTGCATCTCGACCAGTACCGGCAGAGCCTGATTTCAGCGGAGCTCGATTCGTTGCGGATCAAGGGCCACGCCTTTTCGCTTTCGTTGGGACGAACGGCCGTGGCCGCCTCGGCCGCCGGCGACGAGCGCCTGTTGCCCGACGCGGCACGCAGCCTGATGAGCGTTTTGCTCGAGGATTCCGGAGTTCGCGCCCGCATTTTCGCGCGCGACGGCGAACTTCTTGCCGACAGCTTTTACCTGGTCGTCCAGGGCGGCCTGGTCCAGGTCGTCGAATTGCCGGAATTGGACGAAGGCCACATGGCGGAAATCGGCCGCCTTTACGACGACATCATCTCATGGCTGCCGGGCAAGCACGATCTGCCGCTCTATAACGAAGCACGGCTGCAGCATGCCTCTCACTATCAAGAGGTCGCACAGGCTCTGGCCGGCGCCACCCCGGGCATGGTCCGGGCCGATCGCCAAGGCCGCCTCGTGCTCTCCGTGGCCATCCCGGTGCAGCGCTACCGCCGCGTCCTCGGCGCCTTGATGCTGTCCAAGGACGGCGCCGACGTCGACGCCGCGGTCGACGCGCGGCGTGTCGACATCCTCATGGTTTGCGGCTTCGCCCTGGCGGTGACGATTCTGCTGTCGCTTTATCTCGCCGGCACCATCGCGCGGCCGATCCGCCGCCTCGCCGAAGCCGCCGACATGGTCCGTTTCGGCAAGGACAGGGAATTCGAAATTCCCGACTTTCGACGGCGTGGCGACGAAATCGGCGACCTCTCGGGGGCGCTGCGCGATATGACCGAGGCACTGCGGGACCGCTTGGACGCCATCGAAGGCTTCGCCGCGGACGTCGCCCACGAAATCAAGAACCCGCTGACCTCGCTGCGCAGCGCCGTCGAGACCGTTGCCCGCATCGAGGATCCGGAACAGCAGCGCCGCCTGATGTCGATCATTCTCGACGACGTCCAGCGCCTGGACCGCCTGATCTCCGATATTTCCGACGCCTCGCGCCTCGATGCCGAGCTGTCGCGCGCGCGCACCCAGCGCCTCGACCTCGGCGGCCTGCTCGGCGCCCTGGTACAGGTGCATCAGGCCACGACCGGCGAAAGCGGCCCGCTCTTTAGCTATGAGAACGAGTCCCTGCACGGGCTTTTCGTTCAGGGCATAGAAAGCCGTTTGGCGCAGGTCTTCCGCAATCTCATCAACAACGCCGTTACCTTCAGCCCCGTCGGCGGACGCATCGTTCTCCGCGCCTGGCGCGAGGGCGAGGAGATTATCGCGACGATCGCCGACGACGGCCCCGGCCTGCCCGAGGGCAAGCTCGAGGCCATCTTCGACCGTTTCTACACGCAGCGCCCCGAAACCGAGAAATTCGGCACCCATTCCGGCCTCGGGCTGTCGATCTCGAAGCAGATCGTCGAGGCGCATCAAGGCACGATCCGCGCCGAGAACCGCAGAGATGCGGGCGGGCAGGTCATCGGCGCGCTTTTCATCGTGCACCTGCCAGCCGATCTTTAACTCAACATCTGGTAATTTAACATTGACTAATTCAGCGTTGGTCCTTCAACGGTCGGAGGTCTGCCAGCGCGGATTGATCCAGGGTTCCGCGTTGGCCCGCGTTAGCGGCGTCTTGCCGAGAATATGGTCGGAGGCCTTTTCGCCGACCATGATCGAGGGCGCGTTGAGATTGCCGTTGGTGATACGCGGAAAGATCGAGGAATCGGCAAGGCGCAGGCCCTCCACACCGATGACCCGGCACTGCGGGTCGACGACCGCGGTCGCATCCTCGGCCCGGCCCATGCGGCAGGTGCCGCAGGGGTGATAGGCACTTTCGGCATGCTCACGGATGAAGTTGTCGAGTTCATCGTCATTCTGTACCGCGTCGCCGGGTTGAATTTCCTTGCCGGCGAAGGCTTTGAAGGCCGATTGCGCGAAAACCTCACGGGTCAGGCGGATGCAATGGCGAAAGTCGGGCCAATCGTCGGGATGGCTCATATAATTGAAGTGAATGCTGGGTGCCTCCTTCGGATCGGCGGAACGCAGGGTAACCGCGCCGCGCGATTTTGACCGCATCGGCCCGACATGGGCCTGGAAACCGTGTCCCTCGGCGGCCGCCTGGCCGTCGTAGCGCACCGCGATCGGCAGGAAGTGGTATTGGATGTCGGGGTACTCGACACCGGCCTTCGAGCGCACGAAGGCGGCGCTTTCGAAATGATTGCTGGCGCCATGGCCGTTCTTGAACAGCAGCCACTGTGCGCCGATCATGGCCTTGCCGAAAAGATTCCAGTGTTTGAACAGGGTGATCGGCTGAGAACAGGCCTGCTGGATATAGAGCTCCAGATGATCCTGCAAATTTCGCCCGACACCGGAGCGGTCGGCAACCACGTCGATACCCAGTTGGCGCAGCTCTTCGCCCGGCCCGATGCCCGATAGCAGCAGCAGCTTGGGCGAGTTGATCGACGAAGCGGCGATAATAACCTCGCGCCGCGCCGTGACCGTCTCGATTCGGCCGCCGCGTTCGAACTCGACGCCAACGGCGCGGCCGTTTTCGATGACGACCTTGCGCGCCAGCCCCTTCACCAGATTGAGGTTGCCGCGCCGCAGGGCCGGCTTCAGGTAGGCGTTGGCCGTCGACCAGCGCCGCCCCTGCCAGACCGTCTGTTCCATCGGCCCGAAGCCTTCCTGCTTTTCGCCGTTATAGTCGTCGGTCACCTCGAAGCCGAGCTGCCGTCCGGCATCGACAAAGGCCTGGTACAGCGGATTGCGCCGCGGGCCACGGGTCACGTGCAGGGGCCCGTCCTTGCCGCGCCAGTCCGGATCGCCGCCATGGCCGCCGTCGTGCCAGCTCTCCATGCGTTTGAAGTAAGGCAGCACATCGGCGTAGGCCCAGCCTTCGGCGCCCTGATCGGCCCAGTGGTCGTAGTCGCGGGCATGGCCGCGAACATAAACCATGCCGTTGATCGACGAGGAGCCGCCAACGACCTTGCCGCGCGGACAAGCCAGGCGGCGGCCGCCAAGGTGCGCTTCGGGCTCGCTTTGAAAGCCCCAGTCGTAGCGGCGCATGTTCATGGGGTAGCTGAGAGCACCCGGCATCTGGATGAAGGGTCCGATATCGCTACCGCCGAACTCCAGCACCAGAACGCTGTTATCGCCTGCCTCGGACAAGCGGCTGGCCATGGCCGAGCCGGCCGAACCTGAACCTACGATCACGAAATCCGCTTCCATCCCACACTCCAGGTCCCGAACCGCAACAAAGTCGTCTCCACGCCCCACCGCGGACGGCGCGTGGCATTCAGCGCCTGCGGGGGCCAGCGATTATAGACCCAGTCGCCGGGACGGCACGCGCCCGATTGCGTCACGCGTCGGATCCGCGACGACGCCGGAGATCCGCGACAGCGCCGGAGAGTCACGATGACGCCAAAGATTCACGATGACGCCAGCGACTTGACCTCGCCGCGGGGTCGCCCTGTGCTAACCTCATTGTCATGATGCCGGAGACATTGCGACATGCGACCTGCGTTGCCCGCGAGAGCCGGGCCGTGTTGCTGTGCGGCGCTTCGGGCTCGGGCAAATCGGATCTTGCCCTACGTCTGGTCGAAAGTGGCTGGCAGCTTGTCGCCGATGACCAAACCGCATTGCGTTGCGACGGCAAGGCGCTATTGGCCTCGGCGCCGCCGGCCATTTCCGGCCTCATCGAGGTCCGCGGCCTTGGCCTTGTAAAGCTGCCGGCCTTGGTTGAGGCCCGCGTCGCGCTTGTGGTCGACCTGGTGGCGCCGGACTCCATCGAACGCCTGCCTGAAACGCGCCACCGCAACCTGCTCGGGGTCCGCCTGCCGGTCCTCGCCCTGGCGCCTTTCGAGTCCTCGGCGGTGGCCAAGTTGCGTTGGGCGCTGGCCGCCGCCATAAGGTCATAAATACGATTTTCATAGAACCGCGTGTATCATCGCGGGAACCACATCCCCGCCTGGCGCCGCGGTGGCGGTCCGCGAGCGCCCGGGGTCAGACGCCTTCTCCTACCCCGCTGCATGAACTATATCTGATGTTCAGTCTTGTGTGATGGTTCGCAAAGCCGATGGCAAACACAGATCGTAAAGTAGCCGCCGCCGGTACCACGCTACATGTGGTGCTGGTTACCGGCATCAGCGGCGCCGGCCGTTCCTCAACATTGAAAGTACTCGAGGATATCGGCTACGAGTCGATCGACAACCTGCCCTTGAACCTGCTTGACGCCATTCTCAGCGACGGCGCGCCGCTGCGCCCGGTCGCCGTCGGTGTTGACATTCGCACGCGCGATTTCTCCGCCGGCCCGGTGCTCGACGAACTCGATCGCCTAGAGCAGGATCCGCGAATCAGCACGCGGCTCCTGTTTCTCGACTGCGACTCGGACATTATTGCCCGCCGCTATACCGAAACGCGCCGCCCGCATCCCCTGGCCCACGACCGCCCGCTTGCCGACGGCGTGGCGGCCGAGCGCCGATTAATCGAGCCTTTGCGCCGTCGCGCCGATCTGGTCATCGATACCAGCGGCTTGTCCCCGAACGATTTTCGCCAGCTCCTTACCGGGCATTTCGATCCTAGCGGCGCGCCCGGCATGACGATTTTCGTGACCTCCTTTTCCTATCGCATCGGCGTCCCGCGCGCCGCGGATCTGGTCTTTGATATGCGGTTTCTTTCGAATCCACATTATGTGGAGGATTTGCGCGCCCTCAGCGGTCTCGACGAAGCGGTTGTTGACCACATAAAAAGAGATGCCGGTTTCGAGGAATTCTTCGAACGCTGGACTGCGCTATTGGAACCGCTGCTGCCGCGCTACGAAAGCGAGGGCAAGAGCTACCTGACCATATCGACCGGCTGTACCGGCGGGCGTCATCGATCGGTCGCGATGGCGGAAACGCTTGCTGAATGGTTGCGTCAGCAGGGCCGTCGAGTCACCGTAAGCCACCGCGACATTGGCCTGGAGCCGACGCGGCATGAGAATCATCGGGTGCTTGGCCAGTGATTTTGCGCTAGAAACCGCTGCGGTGCGCCCCAGCGCGATAACTGACGAAGCAGGAATTGACGAAACAGGAATACCGGCGGGAAAAGTCGGCAATACCTGGCCCTATAGCAAATGGGCCCTGTAATAACTGGGCCCTGGGCGATCTTGGAGGTTAGG
>JAJFGM010000660.1 GCA_021776145.1 Kiloniellaceae bacterium
AAGAAGACGATCGACATTCTACGGTAAACCCGGCTCGTTGAACCGGATCAATCGATCGTGGCCAGGACGGCCGCGTGGAAGCGTCAGGAGGACGACAGCCCACATCGCGGACACGAGTCCAGGAAAAAAACATGACCGTAAACATCTCCGGTGCCGTCCAGGCCTATGACAAGATCCTCCGGCAAAGCGGCACCGCCGGAATCGAACCGCGCGACAAACCCCAGTCCGGCGATTTCGCCGGCATGGTCCGCGAAGCGGCGCAGGGCGCTGTCGACACCCTCCACAAGGGCGAGACGCAAAGCCTGCAGGCGGCCGCCGGCACGGCCGACCTCAACGATGTGGTGATGGCCGTTTCCAACGCCGAACTGACGCTGCAGACCGTGGTCACGGTGCGTGACAAGGTGCTGCAGGCCTACAAGGACATTCTGCGCATGCCGATCTAGTGCTCGACGAATCGCCTAGATTGAAACTGAGGGCGCGCGGATGAACGACGTCGAAGCTATCGAGTTGGGCCGCACGGCGGTCTTTACCATGTTGAAGGTCGCCGGACCGGTTATGACCATGGCTTTGGTCATTGGCCTGGCGATCGCGCTGTTTCAGGCGCTGACCTCGATCCAGGAAATGACCCTGACCTTTGTCCCTAAGATCGTTGTCATCGTCCTCAGCGTCGTCGTCCTGCTGCCTTACATGCTGAGCACGCTGTCGGGTTTCACCCTGCTGCTTTTCGACCGCATTATCGCGATGGGCTAGGCGGCCGCCGCGTATCATGCTGTCCGAGCTTCTCCCGGCAGAGATCTACGGCGTGCTGTTCGTCTTCGTGCGCGTCGGCGCCGCCTTGATGTTCATGCCGGCCTTCAGCGAGCCTTTCGTGCTGCCGCGGGCGCGCCTCATACTGGCGCTATTCATCAGCCTGATCATCTATCCCGTTCTCAGCGACGTCATCCCGGCGCTGCCGTCCAATCCCTTTGCCCTGCTGCTGCTCGTCATAGGCGAGGCGGTGGTCGGGCTGTTTCTCGGCACCATGGCGCGCATCATGATGGGTGCCATGAGTACGGCCGGCATGATCCTCTCGACCATGACGGCGTTGGCCAATGCCTTGACCAACGATCCCACGGCGGCGCAACAAGGTTCGATTGCCGGTTCGCTGCTCTCGACCCTGGCGTTGCTCATTATCGTTATCTTGAACCTGCACCATCTCTTGTTGATCGCGCTGATAGACAGCTACGCGCTCTTCGTTCCGGGGCAAGGCCTGCCGATGGGCGACTTTTCGGATATGTTCGCGCGCATCGTTGGCAAATCCTTTGCCCTGGGTTTTCAGATCGCCTCGCCTTTTGTCGGTCTGGGACTGATCTTTTTTCTATCGCTTGGCCTGATGACGCGTTTGATGCCGCAGATTCAGATCTTTTTCGTCGCCATGCCGCTGCAGATCTTGCTGGGTATTACGGTGCTGTTCTTTGCCCTGCCGGTCGCCATTCGCTGGTTCATCGCCTCATTCGAAAATACCATGGCTCCCTTCGTCGGCGGTTAGCCACGGAAAAGGAAATAGGAGAGCAAGGCCGTGTCGGAAGATGCCGACGATTCAGAAAAAACAGAAGAACCGACCGGGCGAAAACTTGCCAAGGCTCGGGAGAAGGGAAACGTTCCGCGATCGCAGGAAGTTTCCCACTGGTTCATGATTCTCTCGTTGCTGTTGATCATCAGCTTTTTCGCGCAATCGATGTTGTCCGGTATCGGCGGTATCATCGTCCAGTTCCTGGCCCAGCCGCATACCATGTCGATCGACCACGGTCATCTCGGCGACTCGATCCTGCAAACCGCGCGCGAACTGCTCAAGCCCTTGCTCATGCCGGCGACTATCATTATCGCCGCAGCCTTGACGGCGAGTATCATCCAGAACGGCATCGTCATCTCCACCGACAAGATGAAGCCCAAACTCTCCAACATCGGCCTCAAGAAGGGCTTCAATAAGATGTTCTCCTGGACCTCGGTGATGGAATTGGCAAAGAGCCTGGTCAAGCTGGCCATCGTCACGACAGTGGTCGTGGTTATTGTCTGGCCCGAGCAGGAGGTCCTGATGAACATCCCGATGATGAGCATGATCGCCTTTTTGCAACTCGTGCAAAGCGTCGCCGTCAAGGTGGTACTCGGAATCCTGGTGGTGCTGACAATTATCATGGTCGCCGATGTCGCCTACACGCGCTACGACCACAACAAACAACTGAAAATGACAAAGAGTGAGGTCAAGGACGAGGCCAAGCAGGCCGATGGCGATCCCATCGTCAAGGGACGCTTGCGGCAAATCCGTATGGAACGCGCCAGACAGCGCATGATGGCTGCCGTCCCAGAGGCCGACGTCGTCATCACCAACCCGACCCATTTCGCCGTCGCCTTGCGCTACGACCAGGTGAACATGGAAGCGCCGCGCCTGACCGCCAAGGGTATGGACGAAGTGGCCTTGCGCATTAGACAGGTCGCCAAGGAGCACGACGTGCCGGTGGTCGAAAATCCGCCCCTGGCGCGGGCCCTCTATAGCGGCGTCGAGCTTGACCAGGAAGTTCCGCCGGAGCATTACAAGCTGGTGGCCGAAGTGATCGGGTACGTCATGCGTCTCAAAGGAAAGCTGTGAAGGTCGAAATCTTCGAAGTTCTTTTCGGACAGGCGTCGTCGGCTCGCGCGGGGAACGACCCTGTCGGGTCAAGTCGGGTACCACAGGCAACGGCGCCAGGCGCCAGGCGGCGTGCGCTTGCGCCGGCACCAGGATGGGCTACCGGACTGGCTGCCTGTATGAGCTTCTGCTTGACAGCTATTGCCATGGCTCCGGAGGCGCAAGCCGCAGACGGCATATCCGGTCTCGTCGGCGATTCGCTGCCGCTGCTCGCCGCCGCGCTGGCCGGTGCTGTTGTCGCGGGTGTGGTTCTTGTTCTTTGGTTCCGTCGCCGCGACGCCTTGTCCACGGCCGTTCTGGACGCCGTCCCGCGGCCGCGCCAACTGGTCGCGGCGAATGGCAAGGTGATCTACGCCAACGCCGCCGTGCGTAGCTTTTTCGGCGAGGCGAGGCGGCCGTTGCCCGACCTCCTCGCGGCGGAAAGCGACGGTGACGAAGAGGCGCTGGAGTCGATCAAGCGGATCCAAGCCAATGCCATGAACGGCATTCCCGGTCAGACCGAAGTGCAGGTGCGTCACGCGGTAAACACCACCAACGGCACCGATAAGCTGGGCGGGCCGGAGTGGCGCTTCGTCGCCGCCTATCCGATCGACAGGCGCCCAGGCAGCGTCTATTGGGCAGTCGACGACATCACGCCGCGGCGCCAGATGGAGCAAGTCATTCGCGACGAACAGGCTGGCTTCGTCGACCTTTTGGAGCATGCCCCTATCGGCTTTTATTCGGTGGCCGAGGACGGTCGCTTTCTCTTCGCCAATCGCACGCTGCAGGAATGGCTCGGTGTCTCGCAGGAAGCGCTGGAAAGCGGCAAAGTGCGCCTGCACGACGTTCTTGCCGAAGCGTTACCAGAGGGCACACCGCCCTATGACCCCTTTGGCGCCGCTGGCGGAGAGATCGCAACCCATGGCGAGGTGATGCTGAATTGTGGCGACGGCGGTGTGTTCAAAGCCTCGATTAACCAGGACCTGGTCGTCGGCGAGAACGGCGACGGGCTGCGCAGCCGTTCTGTTGTCCGCGACCTGTCGCGCGAACGTGCCATGGTCGAGGCGCTGGAGCGTTCGGAAGAGCGCTTTGGACGCTTCTTCCACGAAGCGCCCGTCGGTATCGCGCTGATCGACCCGAGTGGCCGGGTGACCGAATGCAACGATGCCTTTCACCGCCTTCTCGGCGACGATGAGCGCAAGGTGCGCGGCGCCCCCTTGCTCGAGCGCATCGACTCCGAGAGCCAGGCCAAGGTGCTTCAGGCTCTGGAACAGCGTGACGGTCCGGTCGACTCCAGCGGCGCCCGTGCGCCACTGGAGGTGCGCCTCAGCGGCGATCCTCCGATCGATTGTTCGATGTACGTCACCGGCGTTGCAGGTGCCGATGGTACGCCGAGCGGTATCGTCGCCCACTTTATCGACACCAGCGAGCAAAAAAGCCTGGAAGCGCAGTTCGCGCAGTCGCAGAAGATGCAGGCCGTGGGCCAACTTGCCGGCGGCATTGCCCACGATTTCAACAACCTTTTGACGGCGATGATCGGGTTTTCCGACCTCTTGCTGCTGCGTCACCGGCCTGGCGACCAGTCGTTCGCCGACATCATGCAAATCAAGCAGAACGCCAACCGGGCGGCCAATCTGGTGCGCCAGCTGCTCGCCTTTTCGCGTCAGCAGACGCTGCAATCCAAGCGCCTCAGTGTCACCGATATCCTGGCCGAGTTGTCGCACCTGCTGCGCCGGCTGATCGGCGAGACCATCGAATTGAAGATGGTGCACGGCCGCGATCTTGGCCTGGTCAAGGCCGACCAAGGCCAGCTTGAGCAAGTCATCATCAACCTCGTGGTCAATGCCCGCGATGCCATGGAGGACGGCGGCGAGCTGCGGATCCGTACCGAGAACGTCGCCATCGCCGAGGGCGATGCCGAAACCCGCGCCATCATGCCTGCCGGCCACTATATCCTGATCGAGTTGGTCGACAGTGGCTGCGGCATCGCCACCGAACACCTCGACCGCATCTTCGATCCCTTCTTTTCGACCAAGGAGGTGGGCGCCGGTACCGGACTTGGCCTGTCGACGGTCTATGGCATCGTCAAGCAGAGTGGCGGTTACGTTTTCGTCGATTCGGCGCCTGGCAAGGGCACGACCTTCTCGATCTACTTGCCGCGCGTGTCCGAGGCCGAAGTCGCGGCCGCGGCCGAAGAGGCCGCCAGCGAGACCAATAAGAAGCGCGACCTCACCGGCGTCGGCACCTTGCTTCTGGTCGAGGACGAGGAGGGTGTGCGTGCCTTCAGTGCCCGCGCCCTACGCAACAAGGGCTACAGCGTGCTCGAGGCCAACTCGGGCGAGGCGGCATTGGAACTGTTGAAGACGCAAAAGGACACTATCGATCTTCTGGTCACCGATGTTGTCATGCCCAAAGTCGATGGTCCGACCCTGGTGCGCGAGGTGCGCGAGAAGCGGCCCGACCTCAAGGTTATCTTCATCTCAGGCTACACCGAAGATGCCTTTCGTAAGAAGCTCGATGAAGATTCAGACATCCACTTCCTACAAAAGCCATTCAGCCTCAATCAGTTGGCTGGCATGGTCAAGGAAGTGCTCGACGCCTAAAGGCAGCATCGCGCATTCCATAAACCTATAATTTAAAAAGCGAATTTGGAAATGTTCCAGTTTTGTTCAAGAATGTTCTTGGCCAATAAGAACAAATAGCGTACATTTCCCCGAGATTGCGGTCGTCCAGGCCCTGTGGGATAAGGAAACTCCAATATGGCACAGAACGTTTTGCGTGTGGTTGAAAGGGACAACGTGGATAAACAAAAGGCTCTAGATGCGGCCTTGGGGCAAATCGAGCGTGCCTTTGGCAAGGGCTCGATCATGCGTCTGGGCGAAGACCAGGTGGTCGAGGCCGAAGTCATTTCGACCGGCTCTCTAGGCCTCGATATCGGCTTGGGTATCGGCGGTTTTCCACGCGGTCGGGTGATCGAAATCTATGGCCCGGAAAGCTCCGGCAAAACGACCCTGGCGCTGCACGCCGTTGCCGAAGCACAGAAGACCGGCGGCACCTGTGCTTTCATCGATGCCGAACACGCCCTCGACCCGATCTATGCCAACAAGCTCGGGGTCAGCGTCGAAGAACTGTTGATATCGCAACCTGACTGCGGCGAGCAGGCCCTGGAAATCGCCGAGACCCTGGTGCGGTCCGGCGCCATCGACGTGCTGGTCATCGATTCCGTGGCGGCCCTGGTGCCGCGCGCCGAACTGGAAGGCGATATGGGTGATTCTCTGCCGGGGTTGCAGGCGCGGTTGATGAGCCAGGCGTTGCGCAAACTGACCTCGGCCATTTCCAAGTCGAAGACCCTGGTCGTCTTCATCAATCAGATCCGCATGAAAATCGGCGTCATGTTCGGCAATCCCGAAACCACGACCGGCGGCAATGCGTTGAAATTCTATTCTTCGGTTCGTCTCGATATCCGTCGCATCGGCGCGATCAAGGACCGCGACGTCGTGGTCGGTAACCAGACCAAGGTCAAAGTGGTGAAGAACAAGATGGCGCCGCCGTTCAGGGTGATCGAATTCGACATCATGTATGGCGAGGGTATTTCCAAGACCGGCGAGCTGCTTGACCTGGGCGTCCAGGCCAACATCGTCGACAAGGCCGGCGCCTGGTTTTCTTTTGAAGGCCAACGCATCGGCCAGGGGCGCGAGAACGCCAAGACCTTCCTGAAGGAAAATCCGGTTGTCGCGCGCGAAATCGAAAACCGGGTGCGGCAGAATGCCGGCTTGGTGTCCGCGGTTATGCTGGAAGGCGGCGAAAGCGAAGAGCCGCCGGGGCCGGTACAGGAACAGGCCTGACTGTCGCCGCGGCCCAAATCCCGGGCCGCCAATCCTGATGACAAAAAGGCCCTGATGACAAAAAGGCCCTGATGTCAGAAGACCGGAACGACTGGCACGTTACAGCCTATTGTCGCGGCGCTCTTTTTGGCGCGGTTCTGCGGCCTTCGCGATCCTGGGTGGATCCTGCTCTATCGGACCTTGTTGTAGCCGGCCGTGAAGCCGCTCAATGAAAAAGGAATCTCGATGGTTTGGCCAAGGGTATCTTGGAAGCGGGCGGTTCCGGTGTTGCCTGCCTTGAAGAGGTCGAGAATGCCTTTGTCGAGAATCAGAGTCGCCTGGCAGCCATTTACCGGCGGCGGGCTGCATTGCCGGAAAGCAAGGTTGCCGACGGTCACGCCGTCAACCTTGACCTCGATGCCGGGCGGCAAGCGAATACCGAGCGGCAGGGTAATGATGGTTCCGGGCTGACGCTGCTGGCCAAAATGGCCGATGGCGACCTGCATCAAGGGACGCTGGGAGTTCTGATCGATGAGGTCCTGCGACAGGATGCAGGACTCTTCCGTGGCACCGGGCAGTTGGCCGCAGCGCAACTGCCAGGCTCCGAAGGTCTCGCTGGAAATCGGCTGTTGCGCGGGTTGCTGTGTTTGGGTCTGGGCGGTCGCCGGGGACCCTGCGCCCATGGCGAATACAATGGCCATTGCGACGAGGCCCGCGACGCCGGCTTTCATTCGGATCGAGAATTTATGCTGCATTTTGGCTTCTGCTCGAAGTTGCGATGAACCGGCGCCCTGTGCTGGCGTCCGGCCGGGCGAAGCCCTGCTTAACAGGTCGGGGCAGGGGCCGCCAGCATTTCACGTTTTCCGGCATCGCGCTGCACCGCAGCATGGCGGCTGGACAGGTCTGGAACTGCGGGTTACAACCGCAGACTTGCGGGACTTCTGCCTTTTGGCACAGTCGGCGGGCGTGGCGGCGAGGCAGCCAATACGGCGCTTTGCTGTGTTTCAGGCGGCTGGATTCGCGAAACCGACGCAAGTCTAAAGCCAATTTGCGGTAGTTCAGAAAATGACCAGCGGCAACGATATTCGCAACGCCTTCCTCGACTATTTTCGAAAAAACGGCCACGAGATTGTGGCCTCGTCGCCGCTTGTGCCGCGCAACGACCCGACCCTGATGTTCACCAACGCCGGCATGGTGCAGTTCAAGAACGTCTTCACCGGCAACGAGGCGCGGCCCTATTCGCGCGCCGCGACGTCGCAGAAATGCGTGCGCGCCGGCGGCAAGCACAACGATCTTGAAAACGTCGGTTACACGGCGCGCCACGGCACTTTCTTTGAGATGTTGGGTAACTTTTCGTTTGGTGACTATTTCAAGGATCTGGCCATTGAATTGGCGTGGAACCTTGTGACCAAGGAATTCGGACTGCCGGCCTCGCGGTTGTCGGTGACGGTCTTTGCCGAGGACGATCAGGCGGCCGCGTTGTGGAAGAAGATCGCCGGTCTGCCGGACGAGCGCATTATCCGCATCGCGACCTCCGATAACTTCTGGTCGATGGGCGATACCGGGCCCTGCGGTCCCTGTTCTGAAATCTTTTTCGATCATGGCGATAAGATCCCCGGTGGCCCGCCGGGCAGTCCCGACGAGGATGGCGACCGCTTTGTCGAGATCTGGAATCTTGTTTTTATGCAGTACGAGCAGTTGTCGGCTGCGGAACGCATCGAATTGCCGAAACCGTCGATCGATACGGGGATGGGCCTGGAGCGCATCACTGCTGTGCTACAGGGCACACACGACATGTTCGACACCGATCTGCTGCGCTCGATCATCGAAGCTTCGGCCGAGGCTTCGGAAACCGCGCCGGATGGTCCGCAATCCGTATCGCACCGGGTCATTTCCGATCACTTGCGATCGTCCGCCTTTCTCATTGCCGATGGCGTGTTGCCTTCGAACGAGGGCCGCGGCTACGTTTTGCGGCGCATAATGCGCCGCGGTATGCGCCACGCTCACAAGCTGGGCTGCGAGGAGCCGCTGCTGTGGCGTCTTGTCCCGACCCTGGTCGGACACATGGGGGCGGCATTTCCCGAATTGGCGCGGGCCGAGGCTTTGATCAGCGAGACCCTGAAGTTGGAAGAGAGCCGCTTCAAGAAGACCCTCGATCGCGGTCTCGGGCTGCTTGAGGAGGAAACCAGGCGCTTGCCGGACGGCGGTGAACTTGGCGGCGAAATCGCCTTCAAGCTTTATGACACCTTCGGATTCCCTCTCGATCTGACCCAGGACATCCTGCGCGGGCAGGGCGGCAGCGTCGATGTCGCCGGGTTCGACTCCGCCATGGAGCGTCAGCGCGCGGCGGCGCGTAAAGCCTGGGCCGGTTCCGGCGAAGCGGTGACCGAGCAGCTGTGGTTCGAACTGCGCGAGCGTCTCGGCGCCAGCGAATTTCTTGGCTACGACAGCGAGGTGGCGGAAGGCCAGATTGTCGCCATTGTCCGAGACGGCCGGGAAGTGCAAAGCGCCGAAGCCGGCGAAGCTGTGTCGCTGATTGTCAACCAGACCCCGTTCTATGGGGAATCCGGCGGGCAGCAGGGCGATACCGGTATCGTCTTTTCGGCCGAGGGGGCCGAGATGGCCGTCGAGGATACGCAAAAGAAGCTTGGCGATTTGCATGTCCACTTGGGTCGCATCAACGGCGGTTGCTTCACGGTTGGCGATGCCGTGGAACTGCGCGTCGACGGCGAGCGACGCGCCGCCCTGCGGGCGCACCACTCGGTGACACATTTATTGCACGAGGCCTTGCGTCGCCGGCTTGGCGCGCATGTGACGCAAAAGGGTTCGCTGGTGGCACCGCGCCGCCTGCGTTTTGACATCAGTCACCCGAAACCGATGACTCGAGAAGACATCCTGGCGGTTGAGCGCGAGGTGAACGCGCGCATCCGCGCAAACGATCCCGTGACCACCCGCTACATGACGACCGACGAGGCGATCGAAGCTGGCGCGCTTGCGCTTTTCGGCGAGAAGTACGGCGACGAGGTTCGGGTGTTAGCCATGGGCGGCACCGACGCCGAGGGCGCGGCCTATTCGACCGAACTGTGTGGCGGCACGCATGTCGCGCGTTCCGGCGATATCGGCTTTTTCAAAATCACCGGCGAGTCGGCCCTGGCGGCCGGTGTGCGCCGCATCGAGGCGGTGGCGGCGGCGGCGGCCCTGGACTATGCCGAAGAGCAGGTAACCTTGCTAGGGACCACGGCGGCGCAGCTGCGGGTGGCGCCGACGGATCTGCCCGAACGCGTCGCGTCGCTGCTCGAAGAACGCAAGCGCCTGGAACGTGAATTGGTTGACCTGCGCCGCAAAATGGCCACCGGCGGCGGCGGTGGTGGTGGAGGTGCCGATGTACGTGAGGTCGCGGGCCTCAAGTTCGTGGCGCGTATCGTCGACGACGTACCTGCCAAGGACCTCAAACCCATGGCCGACGATCTGAAGAAACAGGTTGGTAGCGGCGTCGTCACCCTGATCGCGGTCAATGAAGGCAAGGCCTCGATTGTCGTCGGGGTGACCGCGGACTTGACCGATCGCCTGAGCGCCATCGATCTGGTGCGCGCCGGATCGGCGGCACTCGGCGGCAAGGGTGGCGGCGGCCGGCCCGATATGGCCCAGGCCGGTGGACCGAACGGCGGCGCCGGCGATGCCGCCGTCGAGGCGATCATGGCCCTGCTGGCCAGTTGAAGCCGGCGGCGGCCCCAGTGCGCCGGTCCAGGTGCGCCGGTTCAGCTTTCGGTCGAATCGCCCTGCGCGATGAGATGCACATCTCGCTGCGGAAAGGGAATAGAGATCCCGGCCGCGTCGAGGCGTTGCTTGGCCGCCTTGTTGAAGTCGAAAAGCACATTCCAATAATCGCCTGCATCGACCCAGCAGCGTAGATTGAGGTCGACCGACGACTCCCCGAGTGCCTTGACCAAGACCCGGGGCTCCGGGTCGGCGTGCGGGCGCCCGTCCTTCTGCATGAGCTCGAGCAAAACGCTTTGCGCCCTGTCGATGTCGTCGTCGTAGCTGATGCCGACAACGATGTCGGCGCGACGCGACGGCAGGCGCGAGTAGTTAATGACGGCGTTGCCCCAGATTTTCGAATTGGGGACGGCAAGATAAAGCCCGTCGTAGGTCGTGAACTCGGTGACGAAAAGGCCGATCTCATCGACCGTGCCGGCGATGCCGCCAGCGTCGATGTAGTCGCCGACCTTGAAGGGACGCAGGAACAGTAGCATGAAACCGGCGGCGATGTTTTGCAGGGTGCCCTGCAGGGCGAGGCCGACAGCCAAACCGGCGGCGCCGAGAATGGCGATGATGCTGGTCGTCTGTACGCCGAAACGCGCGAGGACGGCGATCAGCACGAAGATCAATATGACATAGCGAACGATGCTGGCGATGACCGGGCGCAGGGTGGCGTCGATCTTCGCCGTCCGGTCCATGAGTTTGCGCAGGTTGCCGTGAATCCAATTGGCTACGATCCAACCGACGATGAGAATTAGGGCGGCGCTGGCCAAATTGACACCATAAGAAGTCAACAGGGCAGCGGCGTTGTTCATGATGGTCGCGTCGAATTCCATTTCGATCCTCCGGGCAAAAAAAGAACCGGGCACAACAGGAACGAGGCGCCAACTTTCTCGCCGGCGCCTCGCACTCAGATCACGTAGTTACTCTTTGTCGGCGGCGACGCGCATCTTGACGATCTTGTCGGGATCGTCGACTTCGCCGGATTGGCGGCTGGGAGGTGCTTTCTTGATGCCGTCGACGAGTTCCATGCCCTGAACCACACGGCCCCATACCGTGTACTGGCCGTCGAGAAAGCGCGCGTCATCGAGGCAAATGAACCATTGGCTGTTGGCGCTGTTTGGCGCCTGCGTACGGGCCATGCCGATGGCGCCGCGCAGGAATGGCTCCTGGGTGAACTCGGCGCCCAAGTCCGGTTTGTCGGAGCCACCGCGGCCGGTGCCGGTCGGATCGCCGGTCTGGGCCATGAAGCCGTCGATAACGCGGTGGAAGACGATGCCGTCGAAAAAGCCTTCGCGGGTCAGGTCCTTGATGCGCTGCACGTGGTTGGGTGCAAGATCAGGCAGCAGTTCGATTACGACCTGGCCGCTCTTGAGGTCCATTAGGATGGTGTTTTCCGGATCCAGATCGGCCCGGGCGTCTTCACTCGTGACCGTCATGGCGAGGAATCCCATTGCTAAGATGAAAGAATTGAAGCTGCGTCTTTTGAGCGGTTTATGCATAGCGTGCTTTCCACCTGTCCGCTGCCGAGAAAGTGTGAGTCCTATCGAATAACCGAACCGCCGATTAAGGTAGTGAGCGCCTAAAGTAAAGACCTCGAAGGCTTGGGTCGAGGTTCGCGGATATCCGAGAGTTAGGCGGACTTGGCCATTTTCGCCTGTAGGTTCGCGTCGATCTTGTCCATGAACTCACCGGTCGTCAGCCAAGTCTGCTCGGGGCTGATCAGCAGCGCCAGATCCTTGGTCATGAATCCCGATTCGACGGTTTCGATGCAAACGCGCTCAAGGGACTCGGCAAAGGCGACAACCTCCGGCGTGTCGTCGAATGTGCCGCGGAAGTGCAGGCCGCGTGTCCAGGCAAAGATCGAGGCAATGGGGTTGGTCGAGGTCTCCTTGCCTTGCTGATGCAGCCGATAGTGCCGGGTAACCGTGCCGTGCGCGGCCTCGGCTTCGATGACCTGGCCGTCCGGCGTCATCAACACCGAGGTCATCAGTCCCAGCGAACCAAAGCCCTGGGCGACAGTGTCGGACTGGACGTCGCCATCGTAGTTCTTGCAGGCCCAGACGTAGCCGCCCGGCCACTTGAGGCTGGAGGCGACCATGTCATCGATCAGGCGATGCTCGTAGGTCAATCCCTTGGCCTCAAAGGCTGCCTTGAACTCGCTGTCGAAGATTTCCTGGAAGATGTCCTTGAAGCGCCCATCATAGGCCTTGAGGATGGTGTTCTTGGTCGAAAGATAGACTGGCCAACCGAGATTGTGGCCGTAGTTCAGGCAAGCCCGAGCGAAGCCGCGGATCGACTCGTCCAGGTTGTACATGCCCATGGCGACGCCGCTTTCGGGGAAGTCGAAAATTTCCCAGGTCGTTGCGTCACCACCGGCGGCGGGCTGAAAGACCATGGTCAGCTTGCCTGGTTCGGTGACGCGGAAATCCGTTGCCCGATACTGATCGCCAAAGGCATGACGGCCAATGACCACGGGTTCCGTCCAACCCGGCACCAGCCGCGGCACGTTGCGCATGATGATGGGCTGGCGAAAAATCGTGCCGCCGACGATGTTGCGGATCGTGCCGTTGGGCGATCGCCACATCTTCTTCAGCGAGAACTCCTCGACCCGCGCTTCGTCGGGCGTGATCGTCGCGCACTTCACCCCGATGCGATGTTGGTTGATGGCATTGGCGGCGTCGATGGTGATCTGGTCATCGGTTTCGTCACGCTTCTCGACCGAGAGGTCGAAATTCTTCAGGTCAATGTCGAGATAGGGCAGGATCAGCTTGTCCTGGATCATCTTCCAGATGATGCGGGTCATGTCGTCGCCGTCGATCTCGACGATCGGGTTCTTGACCTTGATCTTGGCCATTCTGGTCTCCCGTTGGCGGCGCCGGAGTTCTTGGCGACCGCTACGTAGGCGCTGTCGTTGAGCGGATGGGGCTGGTTCTCAGCGGCTGCTTGATCCCGCAGTTTGGCGTAGGCGCGGGCAACATAGCAGCCTTTCTTTGCGGTGCAACAGAGGCGGCCGGATGCCGGATCTTACAGGCGCGCACTTTCATCGGGCAGCGCCGGCGGCGCTGCCGCGGCGATGACTTCAAACACTTCTTGCACAGTCTCAACAACGGTGAAGAGCTGCCGCGCCGCGGGGCGCATGTAGCCCGCGGCCAGTTGATGTTCGAGCATCGCAAGCAAGGGATCCCAGTAGCCTTCGAGGTTGACCAGGACAATCGGTTTGTCGTGCAGACGCAGCTGTTTCCAGGTGATGATCTCGAAGGTCTCGTCCAGGGTTCCGAGGCCGCCGGGAAGGCTGCAAAAGGCATCGGAGCGATCGAACATCAGGTTCTTGCGCGTATGCATGGAGTCGACGACCAGATACTCGCTGGCGCGCGCGTCGCCGACCTCGAGATCTTCGAGAAACTGTGGGATGACACCGACGACATGTCCGCCGCCGAGCAGCGCGGCTTCGCCAAGGGCCCCCATGAGGCCGACACGGCCGCCGCCGTAGACGATCGAGACGCCGCGTTCGGCAGCTTGCCTGCCAAGCGCCGCGGCTGCCTCCAGGTGCGCCGGGCTGACGTCGTTGGAGGAGCCGCAATAGACACAGAGTGCTGCGAGATCGCTCATGGATATCCTTTCATTTCGCCAATATGGACCTATCGGGTGGTCGCCGGCAAAGCAGCGCGGTGGCACATTTCGGGACCCGCGGGAGCGCCGTTCGAAGGAGGCGCCCCGACCTCCTCGACTCAAGCTCAAATAAAGCGATTCCGGCCGCCGATCGCAACCGATCCTGCCGTTTTGATGCAGTTTGGCGAGATTGCACCGCACTTACGCTCGTACTAGGCTATGCGGCAGGTCAAGGAGGGGCCGTGGTGCAACGATTCGGACTCATCGTGGTTGTGGCGGCCGTGGCGGCAGGGATCGCCTATTTCGTCCTGCGGGACAAGGACGAACCGCAACAACAGACCGCGTCAGTCGCGACGATGCCGTCGAGTGGGACAGCGTCGACAAGCGATAGCGGCACCGTGGCAAAAGGAAAAAATCCAACAGATACAGCGGCCTCGGACCAAAATGGCGGTACGCTGGCGGAATCCGTGGCAACCAACGATGGCGCCGCCGAGCAGAAACGCTCGGGGCAGACTGCAGAAGATGCGGCTGCGGGTTCAAGCCAGCCACAAGCTTCGGATGTGCAGGTCGCCAGGCTCGAATCGGG
>JAJFGM010000067.1 GCA_021776145.1 Kiloniellaceae bacterium
AAGGGTGGATATGGCAGACCCGATTACAGCCAGCGCAGGTGCCGCCGTCGATACGGCCGTGGAGCCCTTGGGCGCTGTGGAACAATTCACGCGGTTCATGGAAGACGGCGGGCCGGTGCTCTATCTGCTGCTCGTCATTTCCGTTCTGGCGCTGACGCTGATCATCGCCAAGCTCATCCAGTTCTGGCTGTTGCGGGTCTACTCGCGGGGATTCGTCGAGCCGGCGCTGCGCAGCTGGCACGAGGGTCAGCCAGGCGAGGCCCTTGGTATCCTGCGCGGCCAGCGCAATCCTGTGGCCCGGGTGCTGGAGGCGGCGTTGCGCGCCAGCGGCCGCAGCGGACAGCGCATCGAACAAGTCAAGGAAGAGGTGGTCCGGGTGGCCGGACTGCAGCTCGACAATCTGCGCAGCGGTCTGCGCATGCTGGCGCTGATCGCCAACCTCAGTCCGCTGATCGGCCTGCTCGGCACGGTGCTGGGCATGATCAACGCCTTCCAGGCTCTGCAGAACGCCGGCAACAGAGTCGACCCCTCGATCCTCTCCGGCGGCATCTGGGTGGCTCTGCTGACCACGGCCGCCGGCTTGATCATCGCCATTCCGGCGGCGGCGGCGCACAACTGGATGGAAGGCGTGGTCTATCGTGCCCAACGCGCCATGGAAGACGCGGTGACACGGGTCTTTACCGGCCAGGACGAGGGTGCGCCGACGGATGCCCGCGGCACCGCCGCCGCGCAGCCGGCGGAGTAGGGCGATATGCGCTTGGCTCCTCCGCAGCCGCCCAAGCGGCTGATCACTCTGACGCCGCTGATCGATGTGGTTTTCATCCTTCTGGTGTTCTTCATGCTTGCCTCAAGTTATCTCGACTGGCACGCGATCGACCTCAACATCTCCAGTGGCAAGGGCGCGGCCAGTTCGTCGCAGCGCGCCATTCTAATCAGCCTCGGCGCCGACGGTTCGCTGGCGGTCGGTTCGCAAACCATCGGTCAGGGCCAGTTGGCGACGCTTGTCGGTGCGCGGCTGGCGGATAACCCGGATCAGCGGGTCGTCGTGCGGTCCGAACCCGGGGTGCCGCTACAGCGCGCTGTCAATATCCTCGATCTGTTGCGCGGCAGCGGCGCCGCCGACGTTTCCCTGTCGCGGACACGCTGAGCCATGCAGTTACCCTCTGAAATCCAAGAGGAAGAGACGGACCCGGTCCTGCCCCTGATCAACGTCGTCTTCCTGTTGCTGATCTTTTTCATCATGACCGGTGCCCTGCACGCGGTGGACTTCTTCAATATCAACCCGCCGGACTCCTTGAGCCAGGCACCGGGCGCCCTGGAGGACACCATCATCCTGGTCGGGGCCGGGGGGCGCCTCGCCATAGACAACGAGGAGGTCGACGACGTCGACCTGCAGCTTGCCGTCTCGGAAAAGCTGGCGGCGAACGAAAAGGCCGTCTTTCGCCTCAAGGCCGACGGCCGCGTCGACGCGGTGCGCGTGGTCGAGGTCATGGAACTTATCGAAGCCGTCGGGGTGCGCGGTGTCACGCTGCTGACGTTGAGCCCCGCGACGGGTCCGGAGCCGGCCGAGTGATCCGTCTGCGGCGGCACCATTGGGCGTTGGCCTTTGGCCTGGCGATGGCGCTGCATTTGGCGGCCTACGTCTACGTTGCCGGCCGACCGGCCGGCGCGCCGGTTTACCGTGGCGGCGGAACCTTCGAACAGGGCGATGCGCCGGCGTCGAGCGCCGCCGCGGTGTTTGTGCAGCTCGGCAATTCCTGGAAAAGCGCTGGCGACGAGGTCGACAGCGCCGCCCTGCGGGAAGAGGCTCCCGAAGTGGAAGCGCCGGAACCCGTGACCCAGGGGGTCGTTGCCGAAGAGATTCTGCCCGAGCCCGAGCCCGAACCTGAGCCCAAGGTCCAGCCGCCCGAGCCGCCACAGGTTGTCGAGGCCGAGCCGATCGCCGAAGCGGAGTCGGAGCCGGTCGAGACGCCGGCCGAGGTCGTCCCGGAAGAAGAGGTCGAGGCGGTGGTGGAAGAGGCCGAAACGCCTCTTGAAGAGGTGGCCGAGGAAACGCTGCCCGAAGCCCAGGTTGCCGCCGTGCCGCTGCCCAGGCGCAAGCCGACGCGGCAGATGGTCCTGCCGGAAATGGAGACTCTCGGACGGCGCCTATCGGTGCAGCAGCCGGCCGAACCGGCGCGCGCGGCGGTCAAGACCGACGTGCCGCCAGCCGAGAGCGCGCGCGAGGGCACGGAGACCAGTGCCGGCACGGCCGAAGGGGACGCGGAAACCCCTGCCTTGCTGAATTTCGCCAGCCAGCAAGCCAGTGCCGGCACGGCGGGCGGCGACAAGACCGGCGAGGTTCGCGAGCTGAACTACGAGGACCAGGTTCTGCTCTGGCTCAAACGCAACGGCTCCTACCCCTACGAAGCCGCGATGTATCGCTTGGAAGACGTCGTGACGCTCAAGTTCGCGATCAACCGCCAGGGCCGAATTCTCTATTTCGAGCTGATCAAGAAGTCGCAGTACCATCTATTGAACAAGGCGGTCGAGCGCATGATGGTGCGCGCCTCGCCGGTGCCGCCGATCCCGCAGGAGATCGCCAAGGAGGAGATGGTCTTCACCATCCCCGTGCGCTTCCACCTGGAACTGAAGGGCTGACTCATCAACGGGGTTCATTCCAGACAAAGACGGCTGATTACCGTTCTATGGGCGGGCGCGGTCGGCTACGATCGCTTAAGGATTCTAGGAATAAAATTACCGCTTGCTTGATGCTATCAGCAAACCATGAAGGGTCGCCCGCCGCCTGGAAGCGAGGCGGCTCCAGCAACTGTTCCTAGCAAGCCCGTCCAGAGAGGTACCAAGGGATGGCCGATCGCAGGTTGCTGGTCATCGGATTCGATGCACTGGATCCGGCATTGCTATCGAAGTGGATGGAAGACGGGGTTATGCCGAACTTCGCGGGTTTGGCGCAGAAGGCGACCTGGGGCAACGTCGAGAATCCACGCGGCCTGGAAGGCGGAAGCGTCTGGCCGACGTTCTATCATGGCAAATTGCCCGGGCGGCAGCCACAGCACGACGCAACCCGGCATTACGACCCCCAAACCTACGAGATCCGCACCTACCGTCCCGACGAGCTGACCGAACCTTACATCTGGAACCATCTGAGCGACGCGGGTCGGCGGGTTTGTCTAATCGATGCGAACTACACCTTTACGCCGGAAACAATCAACGGAATCGTCGTGCACGACTGGGGCACACACTGTCCGGCAGAACCTGGTCCGGTCCTACAGTTCAAGACATATCCCGAGTCTCTTGCAAAAGAAATCAAGGAGACCTTCGGGCTCGATCCCTTGGGTGGCCGCCTCTGCGACGATCTGGCGCCGCGCGGCCACGACGAACTCGCCGACTTCACCGCCAAACTGATTTCCAGAGCGAATACGCGCACCGCCATTGCCGAGAGGCTCTGGCACCGCGAGTCCTGGGATTTCTTTTTCGTCTGCTACAGCGAAGCCCATTGCATTGGCCACCATGCCTGGCACCTGCACGACCCGGAGCACCCGGAGCACAACGCGGCCTTGGCCAGGGCACTCGGCAATCCCCTGATGCGGATTTACCAGGAACTTGATCAACAACTTGGCGCCTTGCTCAAGCTTGCCGGCGATAACGTTGATGTTGTCGCCTACTGCAGCCATGGCATGGGGCCGAGTGTTTCCGCGACGCGACTGCTCGACAAGATCCTCGTTCGACTCGAAGGTCGGGCCCTCAAGGACGAGACCAAAGGCACCGAAGGCAAACTAAGGGGAGCCTGGCGGGCGTTGCCGCCGGATCTGCAAAAGAGCCTGGAGCCGTTGAAGCGGCGCGTCTGGAAACACGTTGTAAAGAGCGCGTTTCAGGGTAACCGGCCGAATCGGAAGTTTTTCGAGGTGATTGCCACGGACGCCACGGGAGGCGTGCGTGTCAACCTGGCCGGTCGCGACCCCCAAGGCATCGTGCAGCCTGGTGCCGAATACGAGGCTCTACTGGATCAGCTGACCGATGACTTGGCCGAGATCGTCGACAGCGATACAGGCGCGCCCCTTGTCGGCGAAATCCTGCGCACCGATGTGCACTACCCGGGCCCCTATCGTGATCGGTTGCCGGATCTCCTGGTTTCCTGGAATCGAGCGGAGCGTCACACGCCGATCCATACCGTTCGTTCGGACAAGATCGGCGTCATCGAGCACGACCAACAGCCACCGCGGACGGGTGATCACACTGTTGGTGGCCGGATCTTCTTTAGCGGACCCGGAATTCCATCGAGACATCTCAACCAAGCGCTCAAAGCTGCGGACTTGGCGCCGACCTTCGCTGAGATGCTGCGGGCGCCTCTTGCTGACAGCGATGGCACACCCATCGCTGTGCCGTCGCGGGAATCGATCGCCGGCGCCGATGCGTGAAAGAGCTGCCGACCGAAGCACGCATATTTTGCCCGACCCGCTGAAACTTTGAAATCTGCGGACATAGCCGTATTTGTGAATAGTGCACCTGTATAGGTGTTATGCCCTTTGGTTGTTTCCTTTATTTGCGCTTCGCGCCTAATCCGGGCGGCGGGCAACCATGTCGATCTCGACCAGGGCATCGCGCGCCAGCCCGGTCACCCCAACACAGGTCCGTGCCGGCAGCCGGTCGGCCGGAAAATAGGCTTTGTAGACCGCGTTCATGGCGGCGTAGTCGCGCTTGAACTCGGTGATGAAGACGCGCGCCGACAGCACGTGCTCCAGTCCCAGGCCAAGACCGTTCAGGACGAGGATCAGGTTATCCATGACCCGCCGGGTCTGCGCCTCGACGCCCTCGGGCAGCGGCGCGGAATCGTCGTCGGGATCGGTCGGCATCTGCCCGGTCAGTTGGATCCAGCCGTCGCATTCGACGGCATGGCTGAAGGGCGCGACGTGGGCCGGCGCGGCGGCGAAGTTGTGGAACAGGGGCGGGGCCATGGCGGGGACCTTTTTGTCAGCGGGGTGCAATGGGTGTGTCGGCGGAACGCATGATAATACGGCCCCGGTCCGAAGCTCACCTTTGTAATTGAGTGGCAGATGCGGCGCGGCGCGCCAATTGGGTCTCGCGCAGCGAAATGAAGACGCCGCTGGCGATCACCACGGCAACGCCAATCCACGTCCAGCGGTCGGGAAAGTCGCCGAAGACGACGAAACCGACAATGGTGGTCATGACGATCTCGCTATAGACGTAGGGCGCCAGCAGCGAGGCCGAAGCCAGCTCGAAAGCGCGGATCACCAGGAAGTGCCCGATCGCGGCGACGAGTCCCATCAGCGCCATGAGGCCAAGGCCGCGCAGGTCCGGCGTCACCCAGAAAAACGGCACGACCAGAGACATGACGACGGCGCCGAGCAGCGCCGTATAGGCGAGTGTCACCAGCGGCGGTGCCGTGCCCGACAGTTTGCGTGTCGAAAGGGAATAGAAGGCATAGGTGATCCCCGCCGCGAGCGCGAAGAGACTGCTTATCTGCAGCACCGCGAAACCCGGCCGGACGATGATAAGGGCACCGAGGCAGCCGAGCAGCACCGCGCTATAACGTGTTGGACCGACCTGTTCGCCGAGCACCAGCGGGGACAGCGCGGTGACCACCAGCGGCGAAATGAAAACCAGGGCGATGGCGTCCGCCATTGGCATCGCCGCGATGGCGGCAAAGAACAGAACCGTCGACACCAGCAGGAAGCCGCCGCGCACGACATGGAACAGCGGTCGGCGCGGAACCAGCTCGCGCCGCTTGAAGCGGATCAGGACCAGGGGCAGCAGAATGGCGAAGTGGAAGAAGTAGCGCGCCCAGACGACCTGCAGCACCGGGTAGTCGGCGCTCAGCGCCTTCGCCAGCCCGTCCATCAAGGGCACGATGGTCATCGCCAGGACCATAAGCCCGATGCCGAGCAGCGGCCGGTCCGGTGCACGTGGCGGGCCAGGGGGCGCCACGACGGGGGGGACCATGACTGGGGCGGGAAGGGTGGTCATGCAGGGTCTCTCTCAGGTGAACGGCGCCTGGAAGCGGCGGCGATCTTGACCGCGAAGGCCCTGTAAGAAAAGCCGAAATCACAGGCTCCGGCTCAGCCTTGGCCTGGCGCTGGCTGCATGCCATGCTGCGCCCGTGAGGGGGGGGGCGCCTTGATAAATTGGGAGGACCAATGACAGACTGGCATCTGGCACAAATGAACGTGGGGACCGCGCTCCACGACATCGATGACCCGCGCATGGCCGCGTTCATGAACCAACTCGACAGTATCAATGCTCTGGCCGAGGCGACACCCGGCTTCGTCTGGCGCCTGCAGAGCGAGTCCGGCAACGCGACCGACATCCAGGTCTCGGAAGATCCGCGCTTCATCGTCAACATGTCGGTCTGGACGAACTTGGAAGCGCTTTTCGACTTCGTCTACAAGTCGTCGCACCGTGGTGTCATGGTGCGCCGTCGCCAGTGGTTCGCGCGCCCCGAAGGTGCCTATCAGGTGCTGTGGTGGGTTAAGCCCGGCATGACGCCCTCGGTGTGCGAAGGATTGGCTCGGTTGGGCCGTTTGAACGCCAGAGGTCCGAGTCCCAAGGCCTTCAGCTTCAAGGAGACCTTTCCGGCGCCCGATGGTGCGACCGCGCCGCCGGGGCAGGCGCCGGACCCCTACTGCGTCGGCTGGTCATAGGGAACGGTTTTCGGCCACGAACGAGGCAAGCGGCGGGCATATGGCGGATCGCCAACCACTCAGACGTTGAAGCGGAAATGGAGGACGTCGCCGTCCTTGATGATGTAGTCCTTGCCTTCGGCGCGCATCTTGCCGGCGTCCTTGGCGGCCTGCTCGCCGCCGCACGCGACGAAGTCGTCATAGGCGATGGTCTCGCCGCGGATGAAGCCGCGCTCGAAATCGGTGTGGATGACCCCGGCGGCCTCGGGCGCGCGGGCGCCGCGCCGCACCGTCCAGGCGCGCGCCTCCTTGGGGCCGACGGTGAAGAAGGTGATGAGGTCGAGCAGGCTGTAGCCGGCGCGGATGACCCTCGCCAGGCCGGCCTCTTCGAGGCCGAGGCTCTCAAGGAACTCGGCCTTTTCGGCTGCGTCTTCCAGGCTTGCCACCTCCGCCTCGATGGCCGCTGAAATGACGACGCAGGCGCTGCCTTCGGCGGCGGCCTGCTCGGCGACGGCGCGCGAGAGGGCGTTGCCCTCGGCGGCGGCGGCCTCTTCGACGTTGGCGGCATAGAGCACCGGCTTGGCGGTCAGCAGCTGCAATTGCCGGAAGGTTGGCCGCAGGGCTTCGGCGATCTCGACGCCGCGCGCCGGCAGGCCTTCGCGCAGCGCGGCGGCGACCGGCTCCAGCACCGCGATGCGATCCTTGGCGTCCTTGTCACCGCCCTTGGCGCGCTTGCCGGATGAATAAAGTTGCCGCTCCACCGAATCGAGGTCTGCCAGCATCAATTCGGTTTCCACCGTTTCGGCATCGCGCAGGGGATCGACGCTGCCGTCGACGTGGGTGACTTCACCCTCGAAACAGCGCAGCACGTGAACGATGGCGTCGACCTCGCGGATGTTGGAAAGGAACTGGTTGCCCAGGCCCTCGCCCTTGGAGGCGCCGCGCACGAGCCCGGCGATGTCGACGAACTCGAGGAAGGTTGGAATGGTCTTGGCCGACTTGCCGAGACGCGCCAGGGTGTCGAGCCGTGGGTCGGGGACCGGCACGCGCCCGACGTTGGGCTCGATGGTGCAGAAGGGATAGTTGGCGGCTTCCGCCGCCGCCGCCTCGGTCAGGGCGTTGAAAAGGGTCGACTTGCCGACATTGGGCAGGCCGACGATACCGCAATTGAAACCCATGACCGAGGATAACTCCTGAATTAGATTTTGAAGTCCCGACTTGCCGGATCTTTAGGCGTTAAGCGGCCCCGCCGCGCGCATGGCAGCTTCGGAGGCTACCACGGCGGCACGTTCTTACACGCCGGTGTGATTTGTGCCAAGCGGGGAGGAATCTCCGTTGGAAAAGTCATTTAGCGCTAAGAATTGCACCGATGGTTAATTCAGTGCGGTCACTCCAAATCTTTTCCAGGGAAAAGGAGTCAACCCACGGTCAAAAGCACAAGCCTATCGCTACTTCGGAATTTTTATGATACGAAATATCGGGAACGTAGTTGATAGTCGACTCTCAGGCGGGGTTTTGGCGCGGACAGTCAATAGGGAACAAACGATGCGGGCGCGGGAACGGGCAGAGCTTGGCGAGCGGTTGCGTCGACTGCGCAAGCGCAACGGTTGGACCCTTGCCGTGCTAAGCGACATTTCCGGTCTCGCGCCTTCAACCCTGTCCAAGGTTGAAAACAACCAGATTTCGTTGACCTACGATTATCTTGTCAAGCTGGCAGACGGGCTCGATATCGATATTGCTGAGCTTTTTAACGGAACCGACCCGATGCCGCCCTCCGGCCGGCGCAGCATCACTCGGCGAGGCAAGGGACGACCCGTCGAGACGCCAAACTACGATTACGAGTATCTTTGCACGGATCTGGCGAAAAAGCGCATGATTCCGATACTTGTGCGTATAAAGGCGCATGGACTCGAGGAGTTTGGCGCTCTTCTGCGGCATAGTGGCGAGGAAGTGATATACGTTCTGGAGGGTGCGATCGAAGTCCGTACAGAGTACTACGAACCCGTGGTTTTGACGATCGGTGATTGTATTTATCTCGACAGCACTATGGGTCACGGGTATCTGGCTGCGGGAGAGACTGACGCCACCGTACTTGGTGTCTGCTCTGGTCCCGACGTAGGTTTAGCCAAGACAACGAAGACGATTCGGACTCGAAAGGCGCAGAGAAAAACCTCGTCGCGAAAGACGGAAGGCGATTGACCAGAGTCTCGCATCGAAGCCCCGATCGGTCTACCGATTGGCGCCGAGAAGGATTACAAGTGAACCAACCCATCTGTCCGTTCTTCCGCGCGAAGCCTTTTTTTGGTGAACGCAATTAGAGATCTTTTTTTGACAATCGGAAAAATTTGTGCCTCTCTTGCATAATAATTTCTTGACCCAAATCCTGCACGTGAGAACGGGCGGGAAAACAAGAATCCAAGAAACAGGGAGACCCGAAATGAAAACAGGCCACGTAGTTGCAGCATGGCTGGTTACGGCCCTAGCTGCGTCCGTTCCCTTTGGCGCCGCCGAGGCGGCAAGCTGCCCGATCAAGATCGGCGGCCTCGCGCCCCTATCGGCGCCCGGCGCGGTCGGCGGTGGCGAAGCCATGCGCGACGCGATGCTGTTCGCCCAGAGAGACATCAACGCATCCGGCGGTGTCCTTGGCTGCGACATCGAAGTGATCATCGCCGATACCGAAGGCCTGCCGGAAAAGGCCTCGGCCATCATGGAGAAGCTCATCACCCAGGACGGCGTGGTCGCCGTCGGCGGTGGCTATCACAGCTCGGTGGGCGTCGCCTCGAAGGATGTCGCCGACAATCGCAAGATCCCCGTGGTCTTTGCCGAGACCTGGAACGACACCATTACCGGCGACAAGCAGAAGTATATCTTCCGCATCGCGCCCTTGAGTTCCTGGGCCTCCGCCACCCTGTGGAAAGCGGCGCTTCTGGTCCCAAACATCAAGAAGGTCGCGATCCTCACCGAGAATACCGACTACGGTATCCCGGCTGCCGAGGAGACCACCAAGGGCTTGGCGGACAACGGCATTGAGGCGGTTACCTTCGGCGTCGATATCGGCACGCAGGATTATGCCGGCATCGTCGAGCGCATGAAGGCTGAAGAGCCGGACTACATCATCGTCCTGGCCACCGGCGAAGCGGGCTACAACTTCACCCAGCAGGCCGCCGACGCCGGCATGGGTCCCCTCGACCTTCCCTTCCAGGCCGGTCAGGTGTCGCTCGAAAGCAAGGCCTATTGGGAAAACGTACCCGATGGCAACTATGCCTTCGTGCAGCGCATCGGCACGCCGGTGACCCTGTGGAACGAGAAAGCCCTCAAGCTGAACGCCGACTACACGGCCAAGACCGGCAAGGGCGCCATCGAGAGCTATGCGCTGGAGGCCTATGACTCCATCGCGGTTCTCGCTCAGGCCATCAACGAGGCCGGCAGCACCGACGGCGACGCCATCGTCGAGGCGCTGGAGAACATCAGCCA
>JAJFGM010000661.1 GCA_021776145.1 Kiloniellaceae bacterium
TCGGCAACCCAATCTCTCAGATCAGGCGGCAGAAGCAACCGCTGAGTGCGGTCATAATCACGAAAATTGGTCATACCCCTTCATAGCAGACTAGCTCCGACGCTGCCCATAGTCTCAGTTCAAATCCGACAGACTGCTAGGATGCGGTCGGTACCTATTTTAACTGTACGGCCGCACAAGAGGAACGCGTGTCGGGCCTGGCGAAAATCGGGGCCCTGCCCCTGGAAGTGGAGCAAGAGCGCCGAGCGCGACAGCGTCCTAAACTCAATTCGCCGCGGTACCCGAGATCACCTGACGCAGCGGATCGGCGCCCGGGTTGCCAGCGCTGCCGGAGACCAGAATATCGACAGCCCGGACATCCTTGCCGTAATAGGCGCGGTTCCAGGCCTCACGGGTCACGAACAACGCGCCTTCCAGGTTGAGGCCGCCATAGAGGCCGCCCTTGGTACGCGAGAATGCCAACACATCGACGATCTGCGCCTTTGCGCCGGCACCGACTGGCCCCACCGCCACGCTGATGTCACCGCCGAGCCTGAACTCATTGCTCAGCATGGAATCGCGCGCCGACTTGGTCATGATCAACAGAACGATCTCGGCGATCTCGCCGCCGATCTGAAGACCGTAGGTGATCGAGCCCACGGTGTAAAAGGCGGGATAGCTCCAGTCTTTCTTTTCGTTTCGCATAAGCATCACGCCGCTGCCGCCGGACCCGCCGATGAGGAGGCCGGCCTTGGCCATGTTCGGGATTATTAATACGCCTTCCGCCTGAGCGAGGTTGTCACGGAACCACGTCATATTGGGATCGGCGGAGAAGCGTTCCGCCGAGGCCTGGGCTCTATCCACCAGCGCCTGCCTTTCGCTTTGTGTCGCCGAAGCGCAGGCGCCCAGGGTGAGGATTAACGTCAGTAGGGCAAAGAGCCTGAGTGCGGCCGGTCTGGACATTCTTGCTAGCCTCTTTTCTTGTTCCGCTGCTCTGCGAACCCTCGGGCATAAGCGGTTCGTCGCAGACGGGAAATCCCTGGATAGCCCCTCTGAACAACCGAAGAACGATAGCATAATTCGGCTGTACAGGGACACTGACGATGGCTGTCGAGCGCCCGAGTCATAGAACCCGACCTTGCCTGAGGCGCCGAGAGAAACGCTTCGCCCTTCTCCGACATGCCGCGGTCTGATAGGGAAGCGAAAAAAGGAGGGACACATGCCACCTTTCGCGAAAGACGTGATCATTCGCGCATTCCGCGATGATGACGCGGCGGCAGTCGCTCGAATCTTCTTTGACGCCGTGCATGAGGGAACCAGAGACCACTACACAGCGGAACAAAGGCGAGCTTGGGCCGGCGATAAGCCAAATCCCACGAGGTGGCTTGAGCGCCTGAGAATAATGATCGTCTTTGTTGCCGAAATGGCTGGTGAGCTGGTTGGATTCATGACAATCGACGCGGATGGTTTCGTGGATCTTGCTTTTGTCTCACCTTCGGTGTCCGGCTCCGGGGTCGGATGGCGGCTTTATCTGGAGGTGGAAAAAAAGGCGCGATTGCTTGGCGCCCATCGTCTTCACACGGAAGCGAGCCTCAAGGCGCGGCCATTCTTCGAGCGCCAGGGCTGGACCGTTTCCGAAAAACAAACCGTTGTAAAGAAAGGCGTGGCGCTGACGAATTTCCGGATGCGGAAAATCTTATGAACAAGTCCGGTCGAGGCTGCCTCCGCGTGCTGAAGGGTCAAGTGACAATGGCCGACCTCGAGGCCGGCGAAAGCGTCGCAGGACTAGGTGGCAAAGTCTGCGCGCCCTAATCGGGCAAAGCGACGATCGAAAACCAGAACATACTGATCGAGCCGACGATTTCGCTGAAGCCTTCCAGTCCGATGGGTTTGACCACATAGCAATTCGCATGCAGATTGTAGGACATCACGATGTCCTTCTCGGCCTTTGAACTCGTCAAAACAACAACGGGTATGCGGCGGAGGGCCGGGTCGTTTTTGAGCTCTTCCAGGACCTCGCGGCCATCCTTCTTTGGAAGGTTGAGGTCCAGCAAGATGATGTCGGGTTTGACGGTATCGCTGCGCTTGCACAGATAGTCAATGGCTTGTTCGCCGTCTGTGACAACATGGATCCTGTTGCAACATTTGATCTCCGCAAAGGCTTCCTGCGTCAAGAGAACGTCGCCTGGATTGTCCTCGACCAGAAGGATTTCGACGGGGCGGGCCTGTTGGGTGTTCATGCCGCTTGGTCCTGTTCAATCAGGCCCACGGTGTCTTTCCTGGGCATGGTGAAGTAAAATATGCTGCCTTGGCCAACTTCCGAAACCGCCCAGATCTTGCCGCCGAAGCTCTCGACGATTTTTCGGCATATCGACAGCCCCAATCCGGAACCGAGGTAATCGGCGTTGCCGTGCAAACGCTTGAAGGGCAGGAATATCTTCTCGCAGTGTTCCTGCTTCATGCCGATGCCATTGTCCTTGACCCAGAACAGCCATTCCTGATTTTGTTCGGTCACGCCGATTTCGATCTTCGGCGTCACGCCTTCGCAGCGGTATTTCAAGGCGTTGCCGATCAGGTTCTGCAGCAGGCGCGCGAAGCGAACGGGATTGGTGCGGACCGTAGGCAAATCGTCTTGATACGTGATGTCGGCATTGCTGTTCTCTAGGGGTTCGCGCAGATTTTCTTTCACGAAGGCAAGCGTATTGGCGCAGTCGACCGAACTCAGTTTTTCGGCGGTCTCGCTGACACGCGAGTATTCGAGCAGATCGTCAATGAGTCCTTGCATGCGAACGGCCGACGTACTCGCGAAACCGATGTACTTCCTGGCGGTGTCGTCGAGCTGCGCCGAGTAGCGCTGCTCAAGCAGTTGCGTGAAGCTTGTGACCATGCGCAAGGGTTCCTGAAGGTCGTGCGAAGCGACATAAGCGAAGCGTTCGAGCTCCTCGTTCGACCTGGCCAGTTTCCCGACCATGGTTTCGAGCTCCCGCGCCCTGTTTTTTTGGCTCTGGGACATCCTGATGGCCCGCTGGTTGGAGCGCGCCATTGAAACGAACAGGGTGAGCAGGATTGCGTCGATGAGAATGCCGCCCATCATGATGACCATGGGCTGGTTATTGCTGGCAGAGGTCCGGAACGCCATGTTGCTGGCAATGCCAAACGTCCAGTTGCGGCCGTAGAGTTCGGAGGTCACGGTTGTGGTGAAAAGAGGCGTGGGGTCGATCTCTATCGAGCCGACGCCTTGCTCGTCGTAGAGCACTTGATCGCCGTCTTGAATGCTCAGTGACACCAAGCGCCGCTCTTTTTGCAACGTGCCTTCCATCAGGTTCTTGACGATGAAGGGCGCGTAGACCAGGCCTATGAAGCTCCTGCGACGGGCCGCGATATCGGACTTGTCCTGGCCGGCATAGATGGGCACGCAAAAGAGGAACCCGGGGGTCTTTCCGGCGTCCTGCACAAGCGTTATGGGCCCGGTGATCTGTGCCGTTCCGGTATCCCGGGCATTGACCCCCGCCGTAAGGCGGTTGAGTTCAAAGGCCATGTCCAGGCCGACGGCCGCCGCGTTCGTATTGACGGGCTCGATAAAGCTGGTGGGCCAATATTCGTTTCGATTGTGCGCGGGATAAATCTGAAAGTCCGGGCGTGTCTTTCTTTGTTCCGCCAAGTAGGTGTCGAGATTTTCAGGCCGCACGTAATGGATGACGGCTATTCCATTGAGGCCGGGATATTTGACGCCCATGCGCAAATCTTCAGCAAATTCGCGCCAATCACCGTGGGAAATATTCCCGCCCCTAGCCTGGATTGCCAGCACGCCGCTCCAGAGGGCGTCCTCGTACTTTTGCATGTGCTCGAATAGGAGCTCGACGACATTTTCCGCCGCGCGGTCAAACTGGAGCCGGTTCTTTGCTTCGATTTCGGTCTTCGAGACGAACCAGGCGGCAAAGGTCAAGATGAGCGATGAAATGACGACAAACCAATGAAACCAGTGGAGACGCCCGCCGCCAATACCGTTCGAATCGGGCCTCGTGTTTGGAGGGTTTATTGAATTCGCGTTCATCGCCAAAGGCTTTCAGAATGCTGTTGCACAGGCATCTTAGTCACGGCGACGTTAAGCAAGTTTGGTTAATCAAATATGAAAGAGCCTCAACTCCAAATTGGACGAAGTTAGCCACAAATTAAGCAGATTGGTTCATATTCGACCGGCAAGCTGCCCCGGTGGTTTTTTGTAGTGAACGACTGTTATTGCTCAACTGGTGGATAGACGGAAGATGTCGCACTCAATTCACGGCGCCCGTGTGCTCTTGATTGAAGACAACGAAGGCGATTACATCCTGACCAAGGAATTGCTGGCACAGCGACCGGATCTTGAATTCCAACTGGAATGGGTCGCGTCCGCCGATGAGGGTCTGGCGGCCCTCATCGAAAACCGCCACGAAATCTGCCTCACCGACTATCGCCTCGGCACGGCCAACGGCCTGGAAATCGTCCGGCGCGCGCGCGAGCGTGGAAGCGAGGTGCCGGTCATCGTTCTGACAGGTGAGCACAACCAAAGCGTCGACGCGGAGGCGATCGAGGCCGGCGCTTGCGACTACCTCGTCAAACGACAGCTGTCTGGCGACCAGCTCACTCGCTCGATTCGCTATGCGCTCGTGCAGCGTAGTGTCGAGGACAAACTGCGGGCGCTGGCGCGAACGGATCAGCTCACCGGGCTCGCCAATCGCGGGGAGTTCATGAGTGAGCTCGACTTTGCGCTAAGGCGGTCAGGCCGCGGCGCCAAGGCTTTCGCGATCCTTTACCTGGACCTGGACGGCTTCAAGCAGGTCAACGATACGTTGGGTCACGCACAGGGGGATCTGCTGCTGCAAGAGGTGGCGAATCGCTTGACTACTTGCCTCCGGTCCGTCGATCTCGTCGCGCGGATCGGCGGCGATGAATTCACCATTTTGGCCCTTGATGTTGAAAGCTCAAGAGATTGCGCGACGATCGCCCAGAAAGTTCTCGCCAAATTAAGCGAGCCGTTCAGGCTTGGCGGTCACGAGGTTCTAGTCTCGGCCAGCATTGGAATCTCGATGTTTCCCGACGGAGGACGCGACGCCGATGAACTCACGCGCAACGCGGATACGGCAATGTATCGGGCCAAGAAGGAAGGTGGTCACCGGTTTCAGTTTCATTCGAACGAGATCACATCGGCCGCACGGGATCGTATCGACATCGAAAGCGAATTACGCAAAGCGATCGCGGCTGGGGAGCTGGATCTGGTCTACCAGCCCCAAGTATGCATCGGCTCGGGCCAAATAACCGGCTTCGAGGCGCTTGCACGTTGGTGTCACCATCGGCTCGGAGACGTGCCGCCGACCGCCTTTATCCAGGTCGCGGAGGACATAGGCTGCATTCGGGAGCTCGGTGCCTGGGTCTTGCGACGCAGCGCCATGGACTACAAGCACTGGGAACGGTTGGGATTGAGCGGGCCAAGCCTGTCGGTGAATATTTCGGCCCACCAATTGAACGATCCCCACTTCCCCGAGAGTGCGCGCGCAATTCTAGAGGAGGCAAAATTCGATCCAAGCAAACTGGTCCTTGAGCTTACCGAAACCGCCATCATCGGTGATTTGGGGGTCGCGCGATCCAACATTTGCCGATTCCATAGTTTTGGTGCCCGCGTTTGCGTCGATGACTTTGGTATCGGGTATTCCGGACTAAGCCAGTTGCGGGACCTTCCCCTCGACGTGCTAAAGATTGACAAATCCTTCGTCCACAACCTGCTCAATCGCCCCAAGGAAAAAGCCATCACGCACGCAATTATCGATCTGGCCAAGCGGTTCGAACTCGAAGTGATCGCCGAGGGCGTCGAAAGCGAGGATCAGGCCAGGACCTTGACCGCGCTCGGCTGCGGGTTGGCGCAGGGATACCACTACTATCGGCCGCTTCCCTCCGCTGCCATCGGCGAGCTTTGCGCCAAAGCCGCGGCGACAAACAGTGACTCGGTCAGGCAATCGGCCAACGTCGCCTGAGGGCCTGCGCCCGGCTTTCACCCTGGGGAGTCGCGCGGTGGTCGGGCGCCGGTCTTGCCCGATGCAGCTTGCCCATTGCGGTAAGCGATGCCCTTCACCACACTCGGCCGACCATCGCCGCAGTGTCGAGCGGCCGTGCAACCCCTTCGCGGCGCAGCCATTTCGGTGACGAGCCGGGATCCAAATACAGGGCCCACCCATGCTTGATGCCTGGATGCGCGAACGCATAGATTCACCGCTTGAAAAAATGGGCCGCCACGCCGTATCGCTTGGTCTCGGCGCAAATCAGGTCACGCTGATCGGTTTCGGCTTCGGGCTGGCCGCTATTCCGGCCTTGGCGCTGGAGGCTTATGGGCTGGGCCTGGGGCTGATTATGCTCAACCGGCTGGCCGACGGTCTCGATGGCGCGGTGGCGCGGCTGACGCGAACCAGCGACATCGGCGGCTACCTCGACATCGTAAGCGACTTTCTGGTTTATTCCGGTGTCGTCTTCGGTTTCGCCCTGGCCCGTCCCGAGGTCAATGCCCTGGCGGCGAGCTTCCTGGTCTTTTCCTTCATCGGCACGGGTACCTCGTTTCTCGCCTATGCAATCATTGCGGCAAAACGCCAGATCGTCAGCGAAGACCGCGGCCGCAAGACCTTTTTCTACCTCGGCGGCCTCACCGAGGGGACCGAGACCATCGCGATCATGGCATTGTTCTGCCTTTTTCCCGATGCCTTCGCCTGGTTGGCCTGGGGCTTCGGGGCGTTGTGCTGGGTGACCACCGTATTTCGCATTCTGACCGCGGTACGCGCCTTCGGTCGATAGGCTCATTGGGCATTACAGCCTACTTGTCGAGCGGTTTGATCATGCGGCCCAGGGGCTTGCCGGCAAAGAGGTGCAAGTGGAAATGCGGCACCTCCTGATTGGCATCGCGGCCGTGGTTGGCAAGGACGCGGTAGCCGTCAGCGACGACACCAAGATCGCGGGCGATTTGACCGGCGGCACGTACGAAGGCGGCAATTTCGGCCTCCGAAGCGTCCCGAGAAAAGTCGTCGAAAGAGCTGTAGCCGCCCTTGGGAATGACCAGGACGTGCACCGGAGTCTGCGGCTGGATGTCACGGAACGCGAGGACGTGATCGTCCTCGTACACCTTGTCGCAGGGAATTTCGCCGCGCAGGATCTTGGCGAAAATGTTGTCGCTGTCGTAACTCATATCTCGCGCCTCCAAAGCCGCGGCCGGTCTCAACTTTCGCTAAGGCTCTAATCTGCTAAGTCTCTGGGCGCGCCGCTTTTTCGGCGATACCGGAGATGCCCTTGCGGCCTTCCAGCGCAGCCCAGACGTCGTCGGGTTTGAGATTGCGCGCCGCCCACAGAACCAAAAGATGATACAGCAGATCGGCGGATTCATCGGCCAGCTGCTCGGCTGTGCCGCTAACTCCCTCGATGACCGTCTCGACGGCCTCTTCCCCGACTTTCTGCGCAATCTTGGCCGGGCCCTTGCTGAACAGTTTGGCCGTATGCGAGGTCTCGTCATCGGAATCGATCCGGCTTACGATGACGTCGAAAAGACGGTCGAGCACGCGGCCGTCGAGGCCATTGTTGTCCATTTGAATTTTCCCGTATCGCAGCTAAGGCCGCACCGCAAGGCCGGCCGCGGCCATGTGCGCCTTGGCCTCGGCGATGGAGTGTTCGCCGAAGTGAAAGATCGAAGCGGCCAGCACCGCCGAGGCGTGGCCGTCGCGCACGCCAGCCACCAGATGCTGCAATTCACCGACGCCGCCCGAGGCGATGACCGGCACCGGCACCGCATCGGCAACGGCGCGGGTCAGGGCGATGTTGTAGCCCAACTTCGTGCCGTCGCGATCCATGGATGTCAGCAGGATTTCGCCAGCGCCGAACTCGGCCATCTGCCGCGACCAGTCAACGGCGTCGATGCCGGTGGCCTTGCGCCCTCCGTGGGTGAAAATCTCGTAGCGACCCGGGCTCACTTCCTTGGCGTCGACCGCGACGACAATGCACTGATTGCCGAATTTCAACGCCGCCTCGCGCACGAAATCGGGACGGTGGACGGCCGCTGTGTTGATCGAGACCTTGTCGGCGCCGGCCAGCAGCAGTTCGCGGATGTCCTCGACGCGGCGCACGCCGCCGCCGACGGTAAGCGGCATAAAGCAGGCCTCGGCGGTCTTGCCGACCACGTCGAGCAGAATACCGCGATTTTCGTGACTGGCGGTGATGTCGAGGAAACAGAGCTCGTCGGCGCCAGCCGCGTCATAAACCTTTGCCTGTTCGACCGGATCGCCGGCATCACGCAGGTCGACAAAGTTGACGCCCTTGACGACACGACCGTCGCGAACGTCAAGGCAGGGGATGATCCGGCACTTCAGCATGCTCCCGGGCCCTCCCTTGCGGCCGTGGCGCCGCCCTTGACGAGTGCCATGGCGGAGGCCGGATCCAGGCGCCCGTCATAGAGCGCGCGGCCCGAGATAACGCCTTCGATACCGACATCCGCCACCGCCAGAAAGGCCGCGATGTCGTCCAGCGACGCGACGCCGCCCGAGGCGATCACCGGCAAGGCGGTGCGCTCGGCCAAGGCCACCGTGGCGCCGACGTTGGCGCCACCAAGCGCGCCGTCGCGATCAATGTCGGTATAGACCAGGGCGGCCGCCCCGGCGTCCTCGAAACGGCGGGCCAGGTCTTCCGCCGCGAGATCGCTCACCTCGGCCCAGCCCTCGACGGCAACACGGCCGTCGCGGGCATCGATACCGAGCACGATGCGGCCGGGAAAACTACGGCAGGCCTGGCGCACCAGGTCGGGGTCCTTGACCGCCGCGGTGCCGAGAATAACCCGCGCGACGCCGGCTTCCAGCCAGGCTTCGATGGTGGCCATGTCGCGAATGCCGCCGCCAAGCTGCAGCGGCATCTCGATGGCCGCCAGAATGGCCTCAACCGCCGGCCTATTGACCGGGCGGCCCTCAAAAGCGCCATTGAGATCAACCAGATGCAACCATTCGAATCCGGCTGCGGCAAAAGCCCGGGCCTGATCGGCCGGATCGTCGTTGAACACCGTGGCGCTCTCCATTTCGCCGCGCAGCAGCCGTACGGCTTGACCGTCCTTGAGGTCGATGGCGGGAAAAATGATCATGGGCGCATTTCGGTGGCGATAGGTGAACCAGTCAAGTCCGGAAGGATACCAAATATTTAAATCTAGTGTCATTCGGCTCCCGAAATGCGGCTCAAATAATGAACCACATTTCGGAACCATCACACTAGAGATCCTTGAAGTAATAATACCCGGTCAGCCAGCGGCCTTCGGCACAAACGTATTTCGGGTGCGTGCCCCAGCGTTGATAACCGAGCTGGTCGTAAATCTCGATGGCGCGTTTCTGGGTCTCGCGGACGTCGAGATTGAGAACCTTGAGACCCTCCTCCTTGGCCGCCGCCTCGACAGTCTGCACCAGAAGGGCGGCAAGACCATGACCGCGCGCCCAGGGCGCCAGAAAGACCGTCGTCACGTTGCCGCTGTTGGCGCTGGCCTCGTTGTTTTTCGGCGGCAACCAAAGCTGCGCCGAACCGGCAATTGTACCGTCGAGGCGCGCCACGAAAAGCTGTCGCTCGGGCACCAGAAGCACGCCGCGCCAGTAGGTTTCCATGGTCTCGCGCGGCGGCGGCTTGAGCCAGCCAAATCCGCCACCGTCGCGGATTGCGGTTTCGGTCGCATCGCAAAGGTCGTGTAAGTCCGTGGCCTTGAACTTGCGCAAGCGCTCGACGGAAACAGGTGGGGCTTTCACACTCATGGACGCCATCTCAAGAAATTCGCCAGCATGCGAAGGCCGGCATTTTGACTTTTTTCCGGGTGAAATTGGGTACCGATCAGGTTATCCCTGCCGACAATCGCCGCGACCGGCCCTCCGTAGTCCACCTCGGCCAAGAGG
>JAJFGM010000662.1 GCA_021776145.1 Kiloniellaceae bacterium
TGGCGGCGCCGGCGCCGACACCCTGACCGGTGGTGCCGGAGCCGACACCTTCTACGCCACCGCCGGTGAAGACACCATCACCGACTTCAACGCGGCCGAAGGCGACACCGTCGTCTGGGTCTGATCGCACAACCCAGCCAAAGGGCAATCAGAGGCACGGCCGGGCTCCCCCGGCCGTGCTTTCTGGTCCGCCCGGCCAATTTCCAGGAGATCTTCCAAGCACGTAGAACTAAATAATTGTTTTAACGGAAACTTCTTCGAAAACTCGGCCTCGTCGAGACTCCACATAAGCGACCGAACCGAGCCTGGAAGGCGCTCTGACCCTCCGCTGGGAAAATAATCTCGTCTTTTTCTAACCCCCTTCGCCGCGCCGCCGCGTGAGTACCTGTAACCACGCAACATCAACACAAGAAAAAGACATCGGAGAGAGAAAATGGCGACGATCAACGGCAGCAACAGCATCTACCTCGGCGACTACCTCTTTGGTACGAGCGCCAACGACTCCATCTGGGGCCACGATGGCGACGACAATCTCTGGGGTTTCCACGGCAACGACTTCCTCTACGCCGGCAACGGCAACGACAAGGCCTATGGCGGCTGGGGCAACGACATCGTCTATGGCGGGGCCGGCAACGACCAGGTCCATGGCGGCTACGGAAACGACGTCCTGCTCGGCGGCAACGGCAACGACTATGTCTATGGCGGACAGGGCAACGACTGGCTCTTCGGCGGCGAAGGCAGCTTTGACGTCCTTTACGGCGGCGAAGGCCACGACAAGGTCTATGGCGGCAACGGCCGCGACTATGCCTACGGCGGCAGCGGCAACGACAAGCTCGACGGCGGCAACGGCGACGACTACCTGATCGGCGATGACGGCTACGACACGCTGATCGGCGGCGCCGGCAACGACATCCTCAAGGGCGGCAATGGCGGCGACATCCTGACCGGCGGCGCCGGCGCCGATTACCTGGAAGGCGGCAACGGCGTCGACCAGGCCAGCTACAAAGGTTCCAGCGCCGTCTACGTCAACCTCTCGACCGGTCAGGCCGCTATGGGCGACGCCCAGGGCGATACCCTGAACAGCATCGAAAACGTCACCGGCAGCGACTACAACGACCAGATCTACGGCAACTTCGCCAAAAACACCCTGGTCGGCGGCAATGGCAACGACTACCTCTCCGGCGACGGCGGCAACGACGTCCTGCTCGGCGGCAACGGCAACGACACTCTGATCGGCGGGAGCGGAAACGACTTCCTGGCCGGCGGCGCCGGCGTCGACACCCTGACCGGCGGGGCCGGAGCCGACACCTTCTACGCCACCGCCGGTGAAGACACCATCACCGACTTCAACGCGGCCGAAGGCGACACCGTCGTCTGGGTCTGACAGCACAACCCCCAACCCCCTCCCGATCCGGGTACGCCGTTTCCCCCTCTCGGCGGCGCATCCCCGGAACTGGGAGGTCCTGAAAGGCACGGCCCTCCCCTCGAGCGAAGTGCGAATAGATTGAACCACGAGGGTTCAATCTATTCGCAGGATTTCGCTCGACACATCCAATGGTTAGATCAGTTTCATGCGTTTAGTTGGATCGCCTGAAGCGATTCCAACTAAACGCATACTGATCTAGGCCGTGCCTTTCCTTTTTGTGTGAAGGATGCCTTGCCCCTCCGTGTGATAGGCCGACGTTGCGGCGAAGTCGCGGCGCTTGCCTTGCCGATGCCGTCTCGGTGACGATGCAATGGCCGCTCATGGCAGCCCGTTCGATCAAGTCGACTCGCAAAACCCTGTGAGGATTCATCGTAGAGATGGCGTATTGGCCCGACATCGTGGCAATCTTCGTGGCCTATGTGATCGCGACGCTCAGTCCGGGCGTCAATCTTCTGGCAGTCGCCGGAACCTCGCTGCGACTTGGCCGTGCGGCGGGACTGCGCGTCGCCCTCGGCATCGCCACGGGGTCATTGCTTTCGGTAAGCCTGGCTGTATTCGGTCTCGCTGCCATGCTGGCGGCGACGCCGGTTGCCGGGGGTGCGATCGGCCTGGCCGGGGGTGTCTACCTTTGCTGGCTGGGAGTTCGGGCTCTGCGCCTGGCACGACTCCATACCATTCGCTTGATCGCGCCGAACGCCGGCGAAAGGCCAATCCTCTCGGGCTATATCAAGGGCCTGCTGGTGCAGCTGACCAACCCCAAGGCATACCTCTTCTGGTTTGCCATCATGTCGTTGGTGATGGGTCCCGAGGCACCTCTTTGGGTCGGGCTGGCACTGATTTCCGGGATCGCCGTCCTTTCGTTTCTTCTCCATTGCGGCTTTGCTCTGGTCTTTTCCGCGTCACCCGTGCAGGAGCTTTACGCCAAGTTCGGGCACCGCATCGAAGCCCTGCAAGGCATGGTTTTCATCGGCCTGGGTGCCTACGTCCTCTACGAGACGATGCGGTTCGGCTAGGGTACCCGTGATTATCAAGGGGAAGCTCCGGCAGTTGCCTTAGCTGTCCGTCGGCTCGACACCGTAGTCCGTGTCGTACATTGGCCTAAGTGCCTCGAAGAGCCGCAGGTATGTGGCGTGGGCGCGGTCGTAGGCCGGTTTTGAGCTCGGATCCGGGTCAATGGTCTCGCGGATCTCACCGACCCCGGCGGCTGCGGTGGCCAGGTCCGGCTGCTGGCCGGCGGCAACGGCGGCGAGCAGGGCGGCGCCGATCGGGGCGCTGTCGGTGATCTGCGGCAGCTCGACCGGAAGCCCGGTCATATCGGCGCGGATCTGTGCCCAGATCCGGCTTTTCGCACCGCCGCCGAGCAGGCGGATGGCCTCGATTGAAACACCCAGCTCGGATAGCCGCTCGACGACATCGCGCATGGCGAAGGCGGTGCCCTCGAGCAGGGCGCGGGCCAGATGTGCCGTGCCGTGCGCCGGCGTCAGCCCATAGAAGCAGCCGCGCGCTGAAGCAATCCACTGCGGCGCCATGCTGCCGCTGAGGGCCGGCAGAAAGGTTACGCCGGCGGCACCTGGAGCCACCCCCGCCGCCAGTTCGTCAAGTTCGGTGAAATCCTCGAGACGGAAGGTTTCGCGAAACCAGGCCAATGCTCCGCCCGAAAGCCAGCCCGGGTTTTCGACGAAGTAGCCGCCACCGGCGTAGGCGTGTGTCTCGACCAGACCCTGTGCGTCGATGACAGCCGTCGGGTGCACGGCGCCGACGACCTCGGCGGTCCCGAGCACGCAGACAAGCCGGCCCGGGGCCACGATGCCGGCGCCCAGCGGCGTGGTGAAGTCATCGCCGGTGCCGACCGCCACCGGCGTGCCGACGCGCAGGCCGCTCAGCTCGGCACCACGGACATCGATCCGGCCGGCGGTTGCGGCGGCATCCGCCAGCGGCGGCAGGGCCGCGGCTTCGATTTCGAAGAGATCGAGCAGTTCGGCATCGTAGCGGCGGTCGGCGAGGCCATAGAGCATGGTCGTCGAGGCCAATCCATGGTCCATGACTTCTTGCCCCGTCAGTCGGAAGACAAGGTAGGAGACGGGCTGGTGAAACCGGGTGCCGGGTCCCAAGCCAGAAACATGGCTTCGCAGCCAGCGGATCTTGGCGGCCATGTGGCTGGCATCGAGAATGACGCCGCCGCGCGCGAGTATCCTGTCGGCGGGCAAACCGGCGACCTCGGCTTCGGCGCGCCGGTCCATCCAAATCAGGCAAGGGTGGGCCGGTTGGCCTTGAGCGGTCACGGCGAGGCAACCGTCAAGCTGTCCGCCGAGGCCAAGCGCGGTGACCTCGTCGGCGCCGCGCCCGGCCGCTGCCAG
>JAJFGM010000663.1 GCA_021776145.1 Kiloniellaceae bacterium
CCGCCGCTGACGACCGCGGCGGTCTCGTCGTTGTTGCAGAACAGTGCCGGCAACTCGGTTCCCAGGGCAACCCGCGCAGCCCCGGTCAGGGTGGCGAAATCGAGAATCAGATCGGGATTTTCGCGATCGGCCTCGGTTAAGGCGTCGGCGAGTACAAGCCGGCCCTCGGCGTCGGTGTTGCCGATTTCAACGGTCAGGCCCTTGCGCGTCTGCAAGATGTCGAGGGGTCGGAAGGCATCTCCAGAGACGGCGTTCTCGACCGCTGGCACCAGAGCCCTGAGCCTGACAGGAAGACCCGACGCCATGATCGCCGAGGCCAGGCCGAGGACATGCGCCGCGCCGCCCATGTCCTTTTTCATGAGTTTCATGCCGGCCGCCGATTTCAGATCGAGGCCGCCGGTATCGAAACACACACCCTTGCCAACCAGCGTGACCTTTGGACCCGTGTTGCCCCAGCGCAGGTCGATCAGCCGCGGTGCGCGCGATGAGGCTCGGCCCACGGCGTGAATGGCCGGGTAGTTGCGGGTCAGCAGGGCGGTGCCGGTGATAACGCTGAGCTTTGCTTTGTGCCGCCGCGCCAACACGCGCGCGGCGCTGGCAAGCTCCGCCGGACCCAAATCGCTGGCCGGGGTGTTGATCAGATCGCGGACCAGGAATATCGCTTGCGCCGTGCGCTCCACGGCAATGCGATTGGCGCCTTTCGGACAGACCAGGGTGGCGAAGCGTGCCACGGACTTCTTATAGCGGGCAAAGCGATAGGTGGCGAGCAGCCAGCCGAGCGCCGCCGCGCTGGCGGCTTCGGCATCGGGTGCCGGATCGAGACGATAGGTTCCTTGCGGCAAGCCGGTGGGCAGGCCGGCGAAAGACCAGATCGGCTCATTCGCGTCGATACCGATCAAGACCCGCTGCAACTTGCCATCGGCGGCGGGAAGCAGGCAGGACTGTCCGGGCGCCGCCTCGAAGCCGCAAGCCTCGACCCATCGACGCAAGGCGGCGTCCTGGTCGCGCAGCCAGCCCTGCAGGCGGTCGGCGTCGAGTGGCGTGATAGGGCAGCTTTGCCCGCGACTACGATCAATCAGATAACTGGGCATGAAGGTTCCGGCGTTATGAAAGTTGAAACATTGTCTCAGGTGGCGTGGCGGCTGCCGGCCCGCAGAGCAGCGGCGCGGCTCTGCGCCGCTTCGGCGGCGGCAGTGTCGCCGATCAGGGCGTAAGCGCGTGCCATTTGGCGCCACGACCACGGACTGCCGGGTTTGAGCGTCGTACGCTCCGACCCCAAGGCTTGGGCCAGGGGGCCGCGTTCGGCGCGCAGGGCGGCCTCGAGCAGCAGCCGCTGAAAGACATCGCGTTGAGCGTGGCTGCCGCCGATGCCGTTCAACCGCTCGCGGCAGGGCATGAGGCGCTCCACGGCGCCGGCGAAATCGCCGCGGCCGAAGGCATGAATCGCCCGACACAAATCCAGGCCGCTGTCGGCGGCGACGCCAGCCTCGGTGGTCCCGGCCTCGGCCGCAAAGCGCTCCAGGGAAGCGAGCAACCGGTCCTGCGACCCGGACCGCCCAGTCGCTGCCAAGGCAAGCATGAAATGAGCGTCGTTGAAAACCAGCACATGCTCGTCGATATAGGCCTCGGCCTTGTCGGCCAGCTCGCTCCAACGCGAACCGACGTCGACGCCCTCTTCGCCGAGTCGCCACAGCAGCGAGACGCCGTTCGACATATCGAGCATGTCCTCGGACTGATCCGAGCGCACCTTTTCGTCGTAGTGCGCCAGTACGCCGTCATGGTCGCCAAGTTCCAGCATGAAAAGGCAGCGGTGCCACCAGACATGGTAGGCGAAGTTGTTGCAGTCCGAAAAACCGGCCTCGAGTCCGGTGATCCAATCGATGCCCTCGCGGTGGCGGGCCTGCATCTCCATGACGTGAGCAACGGCATGGCAGGCCCAGATGTCACTGGGGTTGATTTCGATGGCACGACGGCCGGCGACCTCGGCGGCGCCGTAGTCGCCGGATTCCTCCAGGGAAAAGGCTTCGAGGCCCTTGACGAAACCATAATCCGCAACCGTCTCGTCCCAGGCGTGGCGAACACGCGCGATCGAGGCGCGCATGGCCGGCCCGTTGCCGAGATAGAAGTGCAGGTAGTGCGTGATCTTCAGAGCCATGAGGTCGCGCGGATGCGCGATCAACAGATCCTCCAATGTTGCCGCGGTCGTCACGAGATCGCCGCGGCACCAAGCCGAAAGCGCCTCAATGTGTCCACGCTCGCGTCGTGTGGCACCGTGTTTATCGGCCAGCTCGCACGCCGTCTCTGCGGTTTTGGCCGCTTTGTCGGCAAGGCCTCGTTTGGCGAAAAGCAGCAGGAAATAGCCTTTGACGGTCTGGCCGAACGGCATCTCGGGGTCGGCGGACAGGGCGGCCTTGAGATGATCGCCGGTATCGCGCGCGAAGCCGCAATAGGCGCGGATCGCGCAATCGAGGTGCGCGGCCGCGGCCGCATTCTCGGTGGTGACCGCGAGTCCGCGCGCGTCTGTAAATTCTTGTCTTGCGTTCATCCCCATTCGACCCGTTTCTGGATTACACCGCTTCGCGTTGGGCCTTGATAGCATGCCCGCCGTGCGGACTCATCGGAAAGCTGAAATTGCAAGTAGGCGAGAGGGGACCTAGTCTGCTAGAAACCCGCCAGAGCACAATAAAGCGGGTAAAAATCGCACTTGGTGGGACGTTTTGCGCCACACTACCCGGCCCAAAACTCGGAGGACTCAATGAGCGACGTTATCAGTCACTATATCAATGGCAAGATCATGGCCGGCGCTAGCGGAAGGCGCGGCGACATCTACAACCCGGCGATTGGCGAAGTAATTCGTCAGGTCGATTTCGCGGACGCCTCCGAGGTTCAGACGGCCGTCGACGCCGCGCAAGCCGCCTTCCCCGGCTGGGCCGCAAACCCGCCACTGCGGCGCGCGCGCGTCATGTTCCGCATGAAGGAGCTGCTTGAGCGGAACATCGACGCGTTGGCCCGCCTTGTCAGCGAGGAACACGGCAAAACGGTCGAGGATGCCAAGGGATCCATCACCCGTGGTATCGAAGTCGTCGAGTGTGCCTGCGGCATCCCGCATTTGCTGAAAGGCGAGTTCACCGAAGACGTCGGCACCGGCGTCGACAGCTATTCCATGCGCCAGCCCCTCGGAGTCGTGGCCGGCATCACACCTTTCAACTTCCCGGCCATGATTCCCTTGTGGATGTCGCCGATCGCCATGGCCTGCGGCAACACCTTCATCCTCAAGCCGTCGGAAAAGGACCCCTCCTTCGCGATGCGCCTGGCCGAGCTGTATAAAGAAGCCGGCCTGCCCGACGGCGTATTCAACGTCGTGCACGGCGACAAGGACGCGGTCAACGGCATCCTCAGCAATCCGGGTATCCAGGCGGTGAGCTTCGTCGGCGCCACGGCGACGGCGGAATATATTTATCACACCGGAGTGGCGCACAATAAGCGGGTGCAGGCGCTCGGCGGCGCCAAAAATCACATGGTGATCATGCCCGATGCCGACATGAGTCAGGTGACCGACGCAATCATGGGCGCGGGTTACGGGTCGGCCGGCGAACGCTGCATGGCGATTTCCGTGGCAGTGGCGGTTGGTGACCATGTGGCCGACGATCTGGTCAAGCGGCTCATGCCGCGGGTCCAGGCTCTCAAGGTCGGGCCCGGCAGCGATCCCGATACCGAGATGGGCCCGCTGGTATCGAAAGTGCACTACGACAAGGTCATGGGCTACATCGATGCCGGTATCCGCGAGGGCGCCGAGTTGGCGCTCGACGGTCGCGAGTTGACCCTGCAGGGCTACGAGAACGGCTATTTCATGGGCGGCTCGATCTTCGACAGGGTGACCACCGATATGTCGATCTACAAGGAAGAGATCTTCGGCCCGGTACTGTCGGTGGTGCGGGCGCCGGACTACGGTACCGCCGCGAAGATGGTCAGCGATCATGAATACGGCAACGGCGCCGCGATTTTCACGCGCGACGGCGATACGGCGCGGCACTTCGTCAACTCTACCCAGACCGGCATGGTCGGTGTCAATGTGCCGATCCCCGTTCCCATGGCCTTTCACTCTTTCGGCGGATGGAAGCGCTCCTTGTTCGGCGACCATCACATGCATGGGCCCGAAGGCGTGCGCTTCTATACCAAAATGAAAGCGGTGACCTCGCGCTGGCCGGGTGGTATTCGTGAAGGTGCTGATTTCAACATTCCGACGATGGGTTGACATGAAAATTCTAAGTTTCGAAAAAGACGGGCTGCCGGTCTGCGGCGTCCACCACAGCAATGCCGCGGGACAGGACGTCGTTGTCGATCTCTCGCTGGCGGCACCGGACTTGCCCGGGACCTGGCCGGAGATACTCGGTGCCCTGCTGTTGTCCAAGGTCGAGGCGGCGGCGCAGTCGGCGCCGGCGGCGGCACAGCTCGCGACGGCTGACCTGAAGATTCTGCCGCCGATTCCGGATCCGCGCAAAATCCTGTGTGCGGGCCTCAACTATCACGACCACGCCAAAGAGGTCGGGGCCGATATTCCCACTCACCCCGTATTCTTCACCCGCTATCCGGCCTCGGTCGTCGGCGCCAGCGAGGCCCTGGTTTGTCCCAGTGTCAGCGAACAGTTCGACTTCGAGGCCGAACTCGTGGCGGTGATCGGCAAGGGTGGCCGCCACATTTCCGTAGACGACGCCCTTGGGCATGTCGTCGGGTATACGGCGATGAACGAGGGATCCGTGCGCGACTTCCAGTTCAAGAGTACGCAGTGGATTCTTGGCAAGAACTTCGACCGCAGCGGTTCGGTGGGACCGCATATCGTCACCGCGGACGAGTTGCCGCCTGGTGGCGCCGGATTGCGCATCATGACGCGCCTGAACGGCGAGACGGTACAGGACAGCAACACCGACGAGTTGATCTTCGATGTCGCTACTCTGGTGCACCATGCCTCGACGGCGATGACATTGGAACCCGGCGACTTGATCGCGACGGGAACACCGCCGGGCGTCGGCGTCGGCCGCAAGCCGCCGCTGTGGATGAAGCCGGGCGACAGCTGCGAAATCGAGATCGAGGGCATCGGTTGCATCAGCAACAGGGTTGTCGCGGAATCCGGCTGAGCGCATCGCGGACCGGCGGCGGGGCACGCCTCGCCACAACCCCGCGCCTGTATCGTACCGCGCCGTGACGGCGGCGTCCAAGACCATCCCATGGGGATAGGGGCCATGCCTGCCTTCAAGACCCTCGAAGACTTCGACGTAGCGGGCAAGCGCGTACTGCTGCGCGTCGACTTCAACGTCCCGATGGACGCCGGCCGCGTCACCGATGCGACGCGTATCGAGCGCGCCTTGCCGACCATTACCGAACTTGCCGGTCGTGGCGCCAAGCTGTTGTTGCTGTCGCATTACGGCCGTCCCAAGGGGCAGCGTGTCGAGACGATGTCGCTGGCGCCGGTGGCCAAGGCACTGGCCGCGGCGCT
>JAJFGM010000664.1 GCA_021776145.1 Kiloniellaceae bacterium
ATGCGCGTCACGTACCCGAAATCGTAGAGAACCAGGACCATCACCGGCAGGACCAGTTGAACAGGGTCGAAACCGTCGGTCATGCCGCTGGTCCCCGGCAACAGGTTGAACCCGAAAACGAAAACGGCGGACAGTAAAACCGCCGATGCGAACTCGGGAATCGAGGTTGTGACAATGGAGGCCACGGAGATCACGCGATCGGTCATTGCGCCTTCGCGCATGCCGGCAAGCACGCCGAGAAGGAGACCGATGATGGTGACAATCGTCAAAGTCACGGCCGCCAGGATGCCGGTGTTGGCGAGGCGTGGCCAAAGCACGTCGGAGACCGCCGTCTTGAAGCGGATGGACTCACCGAAATCGCCAATGATAAAGCTGGACAGCCAACGCGTGTAGCGAACAACCAGTGGGTCCATGTAGCCGTTCTGCTCAAGCCACAGCATGCGCTGGTCATCGGAGGTGTAAGGACCGAGCACCTTGATGGCGACGCCGATCGGGTTGACCTCCAACAGTAGGAATAGAAGCATTGACACCACGACCATGGTCAAGACCATGGTGCCCGTTCGTCGAAGAATGAAAACCAACATTATTCGTTTTCCCCCCTGCGTTGCCCAAACTGGGTCGTCACCCCGAACGGCCTTTGCCGATCAGGCTGGCCCCATAGCCGGAGCGTAATTTCCCAAGCGGCGCGGTCGATTACACCGTCGCACGGCAACCACGGCAGCAACCGCGCTCCGACCGGATTCGAGCCGGCTCAGAGCGCATTTGCCGCGTGAATTTGTCGCCCAATCTTGCAATTCGCCTCCCACCCCGAGGGAACTTGTTTCGTAAAGTCGACTGCCCGACTCAGACGAGGCAACGTTTCCGCCGCACGCTCAAGGCCAGTCAAAATAAAAACGAAACGGATTCTCCCGGTCCTGTGACACTCCACCGTGAAATACGGTCGGTGCCCTTCTTTAATCTTTGCCCGCGCCCCGCAGTTATTGAGGGCGCGGTTTACAAGCTTATCAAACTTTATGAGCCGACGTCACCGGCTAGTTGCGGAGATCCGACAGGCTATGGACTGTAAGCGACGCCAAGGTTGCGTGGAAGCGTCTCACAACGCGGCTTTCCCCGACAGTTCCGTCACCACGGCAACTTCGCTTTCCAAAGTGCGGTGAACCGGGCATTTGTCGGCAATTTCCAAGAGCTTGTCCCTTTGCGTGCCATCCAACGGCCCCTCCAATGTCAGCCGCCGTTCAATGCGGTCGACGCGGCCGACCTCTGTCTCACAGGTCTTGCAATCGGCGGCATGAATCTTGTCGTGTCGCAGTTCAACCTCGACATTTTGCAACGGCCACTTCTTGCGTTCGGCATAAAGACGCAAAGTCATCGCCGTACAAGCGCCGAGGCCGGCGAGCAGCAGGTCGTATGGGCTGGGCCCGCTGTCCAGTCCGCCGAAGTCCCGCGGTTCGTCGGCCCGCAGATGATGCCGGCCGACTTCAATGCTCTGGGTGAAACGTCCCTCGCCGTTTTCCCGCACCGTAACGACACCAGCCGGCGCCTGAGTCTCTTCGGAGGCCGGCAGGTGACGGCTCGCCCAGGCCGCCAGGACCGTGGCGACATAGATGGCATCGGCCTTCTTCGTCAACAGATGGTCGGCCTCGTCGAGCGAGACGAAGCTCTTGGGATGCTTTGCCGCGGTGAATATTTTTGCCGCATTCTCTATACCCACGGTCTGGTCGAGCGGGCCGTGAAAAACCAGAAGCGCCTTGCGCAGACCGGCGATCGCCGCTTCCAGACGGCGCCCCTCGATATCCTCGAGGAACTGGCGCTTGATGCGAAAAGGCCTGCCGGCCAGCAGCACCTCCGCCTCGCCCGTCGCCTCGATCTCGGCACGTTGGTCTTGAAAAAGGTGGGTAACATGCGCCGGATCGGCCGGCGCGCCGATTGTCACCACGCCGCGCGCCTCGGGCACCTCGCCGGCGGCCGCCAGCACAGCCGCGCCGCCCAGGCTGTGGCCGATCAGCAGTGCCGGCGCGCTGCGGTTCTGGCGGAGAAAATCGGCCGCCTTCAGGAGATCGCCGACGTTGGAGGAAAAGCTGGTGTTGGCGAATTCGCCCTCGCTGTGGCCAAGCCCGGTGAAATCGAAGCGCAAAACCGCAATGCCTTCCTCGGCCAGGGCCGCCGCGATCCGAGTCGCCGCGAAGATGTCCTTGGTGCAGGTGAAACAATGCGCAAAGAGGGCGTAGGCCCGAGGCGTCCCAAGCGGCAGATCCAGTCGCGCCGCCAACATTTCGCCACCGACACCCGGAAAGGTTACTTTTTCGCTCCTGCCTTGCATGACGCTGCTCCCGTAAACCGCTTCAAATCCCGTTCGATCAGCTGTGACTTCTTTGCCACTCGATGGCAAGCCCAAGTCGCGGCACGGCCGCCGTCACAGCTATTGCTCCAGACAGACCGCAAGGTGGTTCATGCGGAGTTTTCTTTGGTTCCGGCACCGGGCAGTTGTTATAACGGCGCGATCCCAGCGCCTTGCCAGCAACGGAAATATCATAGCGAATGCAAAAGATTGATCGTCCCGTCCCATTGGGGCCAGCCTCGACGGCACCATCCGAGCGGGTCGAGGTCGTGGAAAAAAGCACGCCCTTCAAAGGTTATTTCCAGATCGACAAGTATCAACTCCGGCACCGCAAGTTCGATGGTGGCATGACGCCTGTCATCAGCCGCGAGATATTCGAGCGGGGGCACGCCGCCGGCGCCCTGCTCTACGACCCCGACCGCGACGAGGTCGTTCTGGTCGAACAGTTCCGTACCGGCGCCTTTGCCGCCGGCGTCGAACCCTGGATGGTCGAAGTAATTGCCGGCATCATCGAGGACGGCGAGTTACCGGAAGCGGTGGCACGGCGCGAGGCGCGCGAGGAAGCCGGTCTCGAGATCACCGAATTGCAGCCGATCGGAAGATTTATGGTTACCCCTGGCGGCAGCAGCGAAAGCCTCTATCTATATTGTGGCAAGATCGACAGCGAAGGTGCCGGCGGCTTGCACGGACTGACTGAGGAAGGTGAGGACATTCGGGTCCTGGTCATGTCGGCCGAAGAAGCCCTGGCGCGTCTCACGGCCGGAGAATTCGTCAATCTCAACGCGATTGTCTCGCTACAATGGCTGGCGCTCAACCGCGAAAAGCTGCAACAACGCTGGCGATCTTGATATCCTCCCCGGGACGCGGCTAGTACTGTTTGATCAGGAAAGCGGCGTGGCACGGCAGGCCGGCACCTGGTTCCGCGGCGGTGCGACACCGACGCGCGCACGGCAATGACAGCAACCTTTGGGGCAAGGACAAGCAATGGATTTCCGCGAAGGATTTATCGGCACAATCGGTAATACGCCCTTGATCAAGCTGCGTCGCGCTTCGGATGAGACGGGTTGCGAGATTTACGGCAAGGCCGAGTTCCTCAACCCAGGTGGGTCGGTCAAGGATCGTGCCGCCTGGGCGATCGTCAAGGATGCCGAGGAAAAGGGCCGTCTTGAACCGGGTGGCGTCATTGTCGAGGGCACCGCCGGCAATACCGGCATAGGCTTGGCCTTGGTCGGAAACGCGCGTGGCTACCGCACGGTCATCGTCATTCCCGACAATCAAAGCGTGGAAAAGAAGGACGCTTTGAGGCTTTGTGGCGCCGAACTGCGCGAGGTGCCGCCGAAACCCTATCGCGATCCCGACAACTACGTTCATGTTTCAGAGCGGCTCGCCAAGACGCTTGCGGAAAGCGAAGCGCACGGCGCCATTTGGGCGCAGCAGTTCGACAACGTGGCAAATCGCCAGGGGCACTACGAAACCACCGGCCCGGAAATTTGGGCCCAGACCGACGGCAAGGTGGATGGCTTTATCTGTGCCGTCGGCAGCGGCGGAACCCTTGGTGGCGTCTCCATGGCATTGAAGGAACGCCGTAAGGAGGTCGTCATCGGTTTGGCCGATCCACCAGGTGCCGCGCTATACAATTACTACAAGTTCGGCGAGTTAAAGGCAGAGGGTACGTCGATCACGGAAGGCATCGGCCAAGGCCGCGTGACCGCCAACCTGGAAGATGTCGTCGTTGACATGCCATTCCAGATTCCCGACGAAGAATCGCTGCAGGTCATGTTCGACCTGCTGCAATACGAGGGTCTGTGTCTGGGACCCTCGAGCGGTGTAAATGTCGCCGGCGCCATCCGCCTGGCCAACGAAATGGGACCGGGCCACCGCATTGTCACCGTGCTGTGCGACTCAGGCTCGCGTTACCAAAGCAAAGCCTATAATCCCAAGTTCCTGCGCGAAAAGGGACTGCCCCTGCCCGGCTGGTTACTGTAAAGGACGCACGAACGATGGAACTGCTTTTCCGCGACGATGCCTACATGAAGTCTTGCGATGCCAATGTCGTCTCCGCCGACGAAGCCGGCATCCGCCTTGATCGGACCGTCTTTTATCCGACCGGTGGCGGACAGCCCGGCGACTTGGGCTGCCTGCGCCTGGAGGACGGCGAGACGATCGCTATCGTCGACACGCGCAAGGGGGTGGACCACGAGGACGTCGTTCACATCCCGGCCGAAGGTGCCGTCGTGCCGGCCCCAGGCACGAAAGTGGTCGCGGAAGTAGATTGGCATCGACGACACCGCCTGATGCGCATGCATACCTGCATGCATTTGCTTTGTTCGGTTATCGAGGGCGATGTCACCGGCGGACAGGTCGGCGATGGGAAGAGCCGGCTCGACTTTAATCTGCCGGACACTCAGCTCGATAAGGAGCACATCACCAACGAACTGAACCGCCTGATCGGCGAAGACCATGCCGTCGAAGCGCATTGGATCAGTGAAGAGGAAATGCAGGCAAGGCCCGAGCTTGTCCGCACCATGTCGGTCAAACCGCCGATGGGCGGTGGGCGCGTCCGGCTGTTAAAGATCGCCGAAATCGACCTTCAGCCCTGCGGCGGCACACATGTCAAGCGGACCGGAGAGATCGGCCGGGTCAGGATCGGCAAGATTGAAAACAAGGGCCGACAAAACCGCCGCGTCAACATCCTGTTCGACGAGTAAACTTCCAAATTGACGACCAAGGCGAGGAGACTACGCCCCTTATGATGGACTTCAAAACCGACTGCCTGGTAAGCACGGAGTGGTTGGCCGACAACCTCTCGTCGCCTGATTTGCGTGTCATCGACGCCAGTTACTACCTGCCCAACGAAGGACTTAACCCGCGCCACGAGTACGAGGTGCAGCATATTCCGGGGTCGGTCTTTTTCGACATCGACGAGATCGCCGACAGCAACAGCGATCTACCGCACATGCTGCCGGAATCCTTCAAGTTCGCCTCCCGCGTGCGCAAGCTCGGTCTTGGCGACGGGCTGCGCTATGTGGTCTACGACCAACGCGGCATTTGGAGCGCGCCGCGGGTTTGGTGGACCTTTCGCTATTTTGGTCACGACGACGTCGCGGTTCTCGACGGCGGACTGCCGAAATGGTTGGCCGAGGGCCGGCCTGTCGAAGACGGACCGGGAAGTGCCGAGGAGCGCCATTTCACGGCGCGGATGAACAGCTTCATGCTGCGCGACCGCGAACAGATCCTGGCCAACGTCGCACAGGCGCGCGAACAGGTTGTCGACGCCCGCGCCCAGGGACGTTACGAAGGCAAAGCGCCCGAACCGCGCGAGGGACTGCGCAGTGGACATATCCCGGGCAGCCTGAGCCTTCCCTTCACCCAATTGATCGATCCGGCCAATCAAACCATGCGACCGGCCGCTGATATCAAGGAGATTTTCGAGGCTGCCGGCATCGACCTAGATCGGCCGGTCGTCACCTCCTGCGGATCCGGTATTACGGCAGCGGTGCTCAGCCTCGGCTTGGCGCTGCTCGGGCACCGCGATCATGCCCTTTATGACGGCTCCTGGGTTGAATGGGGTGGGTCGGAGACGACACCGATCGAGACTGGCCCTTCTCCCGCCAGCCCGAAGGTGTGAACTCGTGTCGAGCGGCCCCATGAAGATCCGCTGCTTTGCGACCGGCGACAAACTCGCGATCATCAATCTGTGGCGTCGCTGCGAACTGCTGCGCAGCCACAACGACCCGGATAGCGATATCGAGTTCGCTCTCGCAAGCGAAAATGCCGAAATCCTGGTCGGCGACATCGACGGGCACCTGAACGCGTCGATCATGGTTGGCCACGATGGGCATCGCGGTTGGTACTACTACGTGGCGGTCGACCCAGAGCTACGGCAACGTGGGTGCGGGCTGAAACTGTTGCGAACGGCCGAGCGTTGGCTTTACGAACGCGGCGTCAAGAAGGTCCAATTGATGGTGCGCGACGACAACCTTGGTGTGAAGGACTTCTATGCCCGCGCCGGCTATCAGCCCAATCCCTGCCATCTGATGCAGCGCTGGCTGGTCGATTGCGGAGCACCGCGCATTGATGGGCGCGAAGACGGGATGCTGGACGTCACCATTACCTATCTGGAAATGACCCAGGCGCCGGCCTTGCCGCAGGCGCACCCGCCACACGACCGAAGCGTCGCGTTGTTGCGCGCGCACAAGCCGACGATTGCCTTTTACCGATTCCTCTACGACCGCGTCGGCGCGCCCTGGCTGTGGTGGGCCCGGCGCCGGCTCGACGACGACGGCCTGCGCCAAATCATTCACGACCCGCAGGTCGAGATCTACGTTCTCTATGTCGAAGGAACGCCAGCAGGCTTCGCCGAGATGCACCGACGCGACAAGGGCGTAGTCGACCTCTCCTACTTCGGCCTGATGCCCGAGTTCATCGGCGGCGGTTTCGGTCCCTACCTCTTGCACTCGGTCATCGAGATCGCCTGGAGCCACGAGCCCAAGCGCGTCATCGTCGATACCTGCACGCTCGATCATCCCAAAGCTCTACCGCTCTACCAGCGCTACGGATTTCAGCCCTACCGGCAGGAAAGCATCAGCATTCTCGATCCCCGCCTCTGTGGCTTGATTCCAGCCGAGACTGCTGCAGCGACGACGGCGAACCGCTGACGAGACGTTGGTTTTCGCGACGGCCTATCGTCAGCGGCGAGATTTGGAGGACAAAATGGATTTCGGCGTCACCCGAGAGATCAAACCACAGGAAGGCCGAGTCGCCCTGCTGCCCGAACAGGTGCGCGCGCTGACGGCGAGTGGCCACCGCGTCCGCGTCGAGCGTGACGCCGGGCGGCTCAGCGGCGCCCTCGACAGCGACTACCTGGGCGCCGGCGCCGAAGTCCTCGAAACGGCGGCGGCCGTCTTCGCCGCCAGCGAGACGATCGTCAAGGTCAAGGAGATTTTGCCAGAGGAGTATGCCTATCTGGACCTCCGTCATATCCTCTTTACCAACCATCACACCGCCCTCAATCGCGAAGTCACCGATCGCTTCCTCGAGATCGGGCTGACCGCGCTTTCGGCGGAAGAGATGCATGAAAGCGGATCACCCAACTGTCCGCTTGCCGGCGAAGTCGGTGCCTTCGAGGGCCTGCGCCTTTGCTTGGCGCCGCATGGCGGAATCGGCCGCCATTTCATGGCACATTTCGGGGCGCCGCCGGTCAAGGCAGTGGTCATCGGCCTCGGCGGGGTTGGCCAAGGCGCCGTGCGTTTGCTCACCCGCCTGGGCTGCCAGGTGGTCGGACTCGACGTCAGTCGCGCCGCACGCTTCCGCAGTGAAGTGGCTTTTTCCGGCGCCAACTTTCGCGGCCAGGGTATCGAACACCTCTCCGACCATCTGCATGACAGCGACATGCTGATCAATTGCGTCAAATGGGAGAAGTCGCGGCGCGACCACCTCTTGACCCGAAGCATGCTGAAGCAGATGCAATCGACCGCCGTGATCGTCGACATTTCCTGCGACGAGGCCGGAGCCATCGAAAGCTCGCGCCCGACGTCCTGGGCCGACCCGGTCTATGAAGTCGAGGGCATTCGTCATTTTTGCGTCGACAACATCCCGGGTGCCGTGCCCGTAGCCGCCTCGGCCGGTTATGCCGCCGCGCTGCTTCCTTTCCTTCTGGCAATCGGCGAGCACGGCGTCGTCGACGCCTGCCGACACGACGCCTGGCTGGCGCGCGGCCTGACCTGCATGGCCGGCAAGTTAATCCTCGAGGAAACCGGCAGGCTGCAGAACCGGCCCTACGTGCCCCTGGCAACCTTTCTCGAAGCCGCT
>JAJFGM010000665.1 GCA_021776145.1 Kiloniellaceae bacterium
TCGACGTGGCCGAAGGGATCGCGGTGCGCTTTCGCGATGCCGGCCACATCCTCGGCTCGGCCATTGTCGAGATCTTCCTGGCCGAGGCCGGCGCGGAACGCAGGTTGGTCTTCTCGGGCGATCTCGGCAACAGCAGCGCCGCCCTGCTGCGCGACCCGGAGAGTCTCGCCGAGGCCGACGTCCTGCTGCTCGAATCGACCTATGGCGACCGCGAGCATCGCCCCATGGATGCCACCCTGGCGGAGTTCGCCGACATCGTCGCCAAGGCCGCGGTTGACGGCGGAAATGTCCTCATCCCCTCCTTCGCCGTCGGCCGTACCCAGGAAATCCTCTTTCGTCTCGGCGAACTCTATCAGCAGGGAAAGCTGAAGCAGCAGGCGGTCTATCTCGACAGCCCGATGGCGATCGCCACGACTGAGGTCTATCACCGCTATCAGGATGTCTTCAACCGCGAGGACCGCGCGCTTATGCGCCAGCCGACGTCCGCCAGCCTGCACAGCTTCTTGCCGTGCCTGCGCTATTCCCGCTCGACCGAGGAATCCATGGCGCTGAACCGCATCTCGGGCGGCGCCATCATCATCGCCGGCAGCGGCATGTGCAACGGCGGGCGCATCCGCCATCACTTCAAGCATAATCTCTGGCGCAAGAGCGCCCATGTCGTCATCGTCGGCTTTCAGGCCCGCGGCACCCCGGGCCGGGCCCTGGTCGATGGCGCCAAGAGCTTTCGCATCGGCGGCGATCAAATTGCTGTCAAGGCCCAGATCCATACCCTGGGTGGCTTTTCAGCCCACGCCTGCCAGTCTCAACTGCTCGACTGGGTCGCCGGCTTCGCCAAGGCGCGGCCGCGGATCTACCTGGTCCATGGCGAGGCACGGGCCAAGGAAAGCCTGCTGGGCAAGCTGACGCAGGGCGGCTGGCAGGCCGAGATCGCAAGCTCGGGGGCCAGTATCAGGATATGAAAAAGCCGAATAAGCCGCCGGCCGCGCGTGGCCGGGGCGGCAAGGCGTTGCCGCGAACGCCCTTCCCCTCGGCCGGAGAAGACGCCGGTGCCGCCGAGCGACTGCCCGCGACGCCGCAGACCCGCTCCGGATCGCACCGGCTGGCCTATGCCGACGGCGACTTTCTGCTGCGCGACGAGCTGCGTTCCTTGCGCCTGCAGCTGGAATTCGAGAAAGCGGACCTGATCCAACGCGACCACGGCGTCGAGTCGACCGTGGTCGTCTTCGGCAGCACCCGCGTGCCCGAACCGCGGGCCGCCGCGGCGGCCCTGGAACAGGCGGAAAAGGCGGCCGCCGCGGCGCCGGCGGACGCGCCGCTGGCCCGCGAGGCGGCGATCGCCCGCCGCATTCTCGAAAAGTGCCGCTATTACGAAGAGGCGCGCGAACTGGCGCGGCTCATAACCGCCACGGCACAGGCCGACGCGGAGGAGACGACGCTGGTGGTCACCGGTGGCGGCCCGGGTATCATGGAAGCGGCCAATCGCGGCGCCGCCGACGCCGGCGGCAAGTCCATCGGCCTCAACATCGTCCTGCCCCGGGAACAGCGGCCGAACGCCTACGTCACCCCTGAGCTCTCGTTCCAGTTCAACTATTTCGCCCTGCGCAAGATGCACTTCCTTTTGCGCGCCCGAGCCGTGGTGATGTTTCCCGGCGGCTTCGGTACCCTGGACGAGTTCTTCGAAACGCTGACCCTCATGCAGACCGGCAAGATCAAGCCCTTGCCGGTCCTGCTGTTCGGCAAGACCTATTGGCGCCGCATCATCGATTTCGAGGCCCTGGTCGAGGAGGGCACCATCGATCCCGGGGATCTGAAGCTGTTCCGCTTCGTCGAAACAGCGGCGGAGGCCTGGGAAATCATCCAGGCGACCGCAAGCGCCGACCCGCCGTAGTGCCCGCACAAGCCGGGGCGGTTCGAACCGCCCCAGTTTTTTTTACGCCGCCACGGCCGTCGATTTCTCGGCGGCACGGGCAGCGGCGATGTGTTCGATGGCGGCGCGCACGCCGTTCGGGCCGTGCGGAATGCCGAGCTCGACAAAGGCGGTCTCGAGGGTCGCCAGGCAGCCCAGGATCATCGAGTCGTTGATGTCGCCCATGTGGCCGATGCGGAAGGCCTGGCCCTCCAGGGGCCCGAGGCCGCCGCCCAGCACCAAGCCGTAGGACTCGCGGGTGTGGCGGCGGAGGTCCTCGCCGTTGAAACCTTCGCCGCACAGCAGGGTCGTCACCGTGCAGGAACGCTCTTGCGGCCGCAAGGCGTTGAAGGAGATGGCGCCGGCCTCGCTCCACACCTCGACGGCGCTGTGCACGGCGCCGGCGAGGCGTTTGTGGCGGCGGAAGATGCGCTCCAGGCCTTGTTCGGCGATGATGTCGAGGGCCTCGCGCAGGGCGAAGAGGTGCTGCATCGGCGGCGTGCCGCAGAAGTTCTTGTAGAACTTGTCGCCCTGGCGGTATTCCCAATCCCAATAGCGGCGCGCCGTCTTTTTCGTGCGCGCGGTCTCCAGGGCGCGTTGATCGGCGGCGACGAAGGCCAGGCCCGGCGGTCCCATCAGCGCCTTCTGCGAGGCGCCGAGGGCGACGTTGACGCCCCAGGCCCGCATGTCGAGGGGTGTTGCTCCAAGCGCGGCGATGGCGTCGACGATCAACAGCGCCGG
>JAJFGM010000666.1 GCA_021776145.1 Kiloniellaceae bacterium
CGGCGCGCCGGGTCCGGCGCCGATGAAGTGTACAGTCATGCCCAAAGCTCTTTCATTCGGCAGCTCGGCGCTTCTTCTCGTAGCCGCGCGGTGTATAGACCCGCGGCCGCCCGTCGCCCAGGGTCACGACCCGCGAGGTCGAGGATCCGACGATAACCAGGGTCAGCATATCGACTTCCTCGGCATCGAAGCGGTCGAGGCGGCGGACGCGAACGCTCTCCCCTTCCCGCCCGAGCTTCGAGGCGACGATGACTGGCGTTTGCGGCGGCCGCTTGTTTGCAAGGATCCGCATGGCCCGGACGATCTGGTCGCTGCGGCGCTGCGATTTCGGATTGTAGAAGGCAACGACGAAGTCGCCGGCGGCGGCGGCTTCGAGGCGCTGTTCGATGACGCCCCAGGGGGTCAACAGGTCAGACAGCGAAATGGCACAGAAGTCGTGCCCCAAGGGCGCGCCGGCGCGCGCGGCGGCGGCCTGCAAAGCGGAGATGCCCGGTGCGACGACGATCTCTGCCCGCCGCGCCGCCGGGCTGACCGCCGCCGCGCCGCTTGCGTCGAGCAGTTCATAAACCAGCGCCGCCATGGCATAGATGCCGGCGTCGCCGGAACAGACCAGCGCCACGTCGCGGCCGGTCGCGGCCAATTCAAGAGCGTGGCGCACCCGCGCCTCCTCTTCGCCCAAAGCAAAGCGATGCTGCGTCTGGCCGCCGGCCAAATCGGCGACGATGTCGAGGTAGAGCCCATAACCGACCCAGTCGCCGGCCTGGCGCAGCAGGCGCGCCGCCTCGCCGGAGCGCCAGTCCTCGGCACCGGGACCGATGCCGACGACCGAGAGTCGGCCGCGCGGCGCGCCGACAGCGGCCACGTCGATCGGTGCCGTGGCACGGGCAATGGCGCAGGTCGCCCGCTGCGACTTGGTCTTTTCGACCAGAAGCTCGCCGTCGGATCCGGCGGCGGCCAGGGCCGCGCCTTCGGCGACGCCGGGGCAGCCGACTTCCGCCAGCACCAGATCCGAGGGATTGGCCAGGCGCCCGGCCTCGGCGTTGAGGCGGGCGGCGTCAAAAAACCGCGCCGGCAAGCCGTAGTGCTCGGCCAGTGCGGCAACCGCGGCCTCGTCGGCCTTGAGATCGAGCGAGACGACACAGGCCAGGGCTTGCGGTGCCAAGCCCGCGGCGGCGAGCACGCCTTCAACCAGATCGATCAGTTCCTGCGCGCCGCAGCCGCGTTCGCAGCCGACGCCCAGGACAAGGCGTGCGGGATGATAAACGAGGCGCTCGGCCGAGCCCGACTGCCGCGTCTCGCTGACGCGCAGTTCGATCCGGCCATCCTTGGCAAAGGGCAGGCCGCTGGCTGCGAGCCAGGGCGCGGTGCCGTTCAGCCGCGCCGAGGCGCCCGCCAGCAACGCCGCCGAGACCGCCTTGACGTCGCCGGGGTTGGCCAGGTGCCAGCCGGCCGGCGGATCGTCGAGCGCCACCCCAAAACGCAGGTCGCCGGCGGTGGTAACGGCGGCCCGGGTATCCATGAGCGCCGCGATCTCCCGCGCCAGATCGTTGGCGCCGTGAAGTCCGCCGAGCAGCGGCACGACGGCGGAGCCGTCCTCGGCCATGGCCAGCACCGGCGGCACGCCATGTGTGTCGGACAGGAGCGGCGCCAGGGCACGAATCAGAATGCCGGCGGCACAGAGACCGACGATCGGGCGGCCCCGGGCGAACAGATCACGCAGGTGCGCGCCGGTGTCGTCAAAAACGATGTCGCAGTCCGGCGTCCGCGCACGCAGGCCATGCACCTCCGCCCTCGGCAGCGCCGCCTTGAGGCGGCGGGCCATCGCCAGGCCGGAGGGCCCGAGAACGACAATTGCCGGTGCCTTCACCATCCCTCGCCTCCGCCATAGACCAGGATCGTCGAGAAGTAGGGCCGCTCGCCGGGCGGCACCTCGGTAAGCGCCGTAATACGCTGGTCCTCGCGGGTCGCCGCCTCGACGATGGCCGCGCCCTCGGCCAGCCCGAGATCGCCAAGGATCCGGCGCAGCTTTTCGAAATGCCGCCCGACCTTGATGATGGCGGCGGCCTCGGTATCCGCGAGTTCGTGGCGCAGAACCTCTTCGGACAGGGTCGCCGGCAGAACCTTGAGCCTTTCGCTGCGCGCCGCCAATGGGCGCCCGAGGGCGGCGGCGCAAGCGGTCAGCGAAGTGACGCCGGGCACGACCTCGGCGGGGAAATCCTCGGCCAAGCGGGAAAAGAGGTACATGAAACTGCCGTAGAAGAAAGGATCGCCCTCACACAGGAAGGCGACGTCGCGTCCGGCCGCCAGCTGTGTGGCGATCTTGCCGGCCGCGAGATCATAGGCCTCCCGCGCCGGCGCGCGCTCCGCCAGCATCGGCAGGTGGATCGGCAGTTCCTCGGCTTGTGGCGGCACGGCCGCGCCGGCAATGCGGCGTGCCAGGCCCCCGCCGCCACCATTGACCGGATAGGCAATAACCGGACAGGCGGCAATCAGACGCGTGGCCTTGAGGGTCATCAGCTCCGGATCGCCGGGGCCTACGCCGATACCATAAAAGGTCCCCGAGGTATTGCCCGCCTCCCCCGCATCGTCGGTGCGGCCGATCATGACTTGAATGCCCGCCATTGGGTCACCGCCATGCGCGGCCGCAGGGCGCGCAGGCGCCCGACCTGAGCCGCCAGTGAGACCTCCAGGCGCAGGATTTCGCCGCCCAGCCGCTCCTGGTGGGCGATGACCGCCGCCTGGCCTTCCAGCGTCACCGCATTGGCGACCAGGCGCCCGCCGGCCGGCAGCGCCTCCCAGCAGGCCTCCACAACCTCGGGATCCGAGACCGCGCCACCGAGAAATATGGCATCCGGCGGCCGCTGTCCGGCCAGCACCGCCGGCGCCCCGCCGGCAACGATCTCAAGTCCAGGTGTACCCAAGGCCGTCGCGTTGGCGGCGATCATCGCCAGCCGCTGGGGGTGGCGTTCAAAGGCAATGGCCGCGGCACCGCGCGCGGCGCGCATCCACTCGATGGCAACCGAGCCGCAACCGGCACCGACATCCCACAGAAGCTCGCCCGGCAGCGGTGCGAGACTGGACAGTGTGACCGCCCGGACTTCGCGCTTGGTCATCTGCCCATCGTGCTGGAAGGCCTCGTCGGGCAGGCCCGGCACGCGCGCCAGAACGCAGGCGGCGGGGCCGGCGACACAGTCAAGCGCCAGGGTGTGGAAATCAGCGAAGTCGTGCTGGTCGCTGTCCTTGGCGGCAAAGGCGGTGACGCGTTCCGCGGCCCCGCCCATCTGTTCGAGCACAGTCAAACGGCTGTCGCCGAAACCGCGTGCGACGAGGATCGCGGCGACTTCGTGAACCGTGGCGGCACCGCCGGTCAGGGCCAGAATGCGCGCGCCGGGCCGGATCAACGGTTGGACCAGCGCCGCCGGACGACCGTGCAGCGACAGGCACTCGACGTCCTGCAGGACCCAGCCGAGCCGAGCCGCGGCCAGCGAAAAGGCCGACGGCGCCGGCAGAACCTGCATTTCCTCACGGGCGATCCGCTTTGCCAGCGTCGCGCCGATGCCGAAATGCATGGGATCGCCGGTCGCCAGGACGACGACAGGACGGCCGCGCCAGCCGAGGATACGTTCGATGCTGGCGGAAAGCGGCGAGGCCCAGGCCTGCCGTTCGGCCCGACAATCGTTGGCCAGGCTGTCGAGATGGCGTGGCGCGCCGACGACAATCTCGGCCTCGGCAAGCAGAGCCTGGGCGGCCGTAGAGAGTCCCACCGCGCCGTCCTCGCCAACCCCAAGCAGGGTCAGCCACTTATTCACGGTCCGTCCTCATTCACGGCCCGCCCTCGGCGTCGCCGCCTTGGCGGTCACCGCGTTGAGGGCGGCACCGGCCATGGCCGAGCCGCCGCGCCGGCCGGCCAGGGTCATGAAGGGGACGCCACGCGGGTTCTCGGCCAGCGCCGCCTTGGATTCAGCGGCGCCGACGAAACCGACGGGAAAGGCGAAGATGGCGGCCGGTTTCGCGGCACCGGCATCGAGCCCCTCGAGCAGCGCAAACAATGCCGTTGGGGCGTTGCCGATAATGACCACGGCGCCGGCCTGGCGCTCGGCCCAGAGCTCGACCGCCGCCGCCGAGCGGGTCGTGCCGCGCTGTTTGGCGAGGTCGGGCACACGCCTATCGTTGAGCGTACAGACGACTTCGTTCGCGGCCGGCAGGTTGCGGCGAATGACGGCGGCGGCGGCCATCTCGCAGTCGGCCAGAACCGGCGCGCCGGCTTCGAGCGCCGCCCGCGCCGCCGCCGCCACGCCGACGTCGAAACGCAGATCCGGCACC
>JAJFGM010000667.1 GCA_021776145.1 Kiloniellaceae bacterium
CAGGCGGCCGAGCGCCTGGCCGAGGCCGGCTGCAGGCTGGAGGTGGTCTCGCCGGAGCGCTTCTTCGCGCCCGAGATCGGCGGCATCAATCACGTCGCCTATGCCCGCAGCCTGCAGGACCATGGCGCCCGCGTCACCATCAATACGCGGCTGCTGTCGGTCAGCCGCCAGGGCAACCGCCTGGCGGCGCGCCTCGGCAGCGACTACAGCGACAGGATAGAGGAACGCTTGGTCGACCAGGTCGTCGTCGAACACGGCACCCTGCCCCTCGACGCGCTCTACTTCGACCTCAAGGCGGGCGCCAGCAATCGCGGCGAGGTCGACTATCCGGCGCTCATCGCCGGCCGGCCGCAGGCGATCCGCGGCAATGCGCAAGGCCAGTACCAACTTTTCCGCATCGGCGACGCCGTCGCCTCGCGCAACGTCCATGCCGGCATCTACGACGCCCTGCGCCTCTGCAAGAATTTTTGACACGGCCCTTGAACCTCGGCCCCGGCGCGCTTTAATATCAGAACACTTGTTCTGGAAAAGAAGCTAGTGGCTCGACACAAAGACCGTAGGGTTAAATGGGGCGCAACAAGGAATTCGATCCCGCGCACGCCTTGGCCGAGGCGATGCACCTGTTTTGGGAAAAGGGCTACCACGAGACCTCGGTGCGCGACCTGGTGGCCCACACCGGGGTCAGCCACGCCGGCCTCTACGACACCTTCGGCAACAAACACGAGCTCTTCGTCAAGGCGCTCGACCACTATCATGACGCGGTCATGAGCCGGCTGACCGAGGCCCTGGAAGCGCCCGACGCCTCACTGGCCGCCATCGAAAACCACTTCGAGTCGCTGATCGCCATGGGCGACAGCAAGCAGGCGCAGATCGGCTGCCTGATCTGCACCACGGCATCCGAGCTGGCGCACGAAGATGCGGAAATCGCCGGCAAAATCCACGGCTACATAGCACAATTGACCAAGGCCTTCGCCCAAGACCTGGCACGTGCCAAGGAACTCGGCGAGGTGCGCGCCGATCTCGACGTCGAGGGGGCGGCCGAGTTTCTCGCCGCGACGCAGATGTCAATGGCGCTGTTCGTGCGCGCGCGCTGGGACCTCGAGCGAATCGCCAGGTTCGCGCGCCACGCCGTCAGGACGTTGAAGTAAAAAAATTTCGCAAATTCTAGATTGACCGTTCTGGAAAGGACCGACCCCCATGGCTGAGATCAGAACCGCAACCGACCGCATCGGCGCGGCCCTGGGCGACTTTGTCGTCTCCTACCGCTGGCTGGTCATCCTCGCCAGTCTTTTGGTCATGGCCGCGGCGGCGAGCGGCGTTCGCCATCTGGATTTCTCCAATAACTACCGGGTCTTTTTCAGCGACAAGAACCCGGATCTGATCGCCTTCGACAACTTTCAGGAAACCTATACCAAGAACGACAACATCCTTTTCGTGCTCAAGCCGGCCGACGGCGTGGTCTTCAGCCCACGCGTCGCCGAAGCGGTCGAGCGCCTGACCGCCGAGGCCTGGAAGATCCCCTATGCCATCCGTGTCGACTCGGTCACCAATTTCCAGCACAGCTGGGCCGACGGCGACGACCTGACGGTCGAGGATTTGATCCGCGACGGCAATAGCATGACCGCCGAGGAACTGGCGCGGCGCGGCGCGATCGCCGTCGACGAGCCGCTGCTGTTCGGCAATCTCATCGCCACCGACGCCGCCGCGACCGGCGTCAACGTCACACTGCAGTATCCGGAAAAGAGCCTGACCGAGGTGCCCGACGCCGTCGGCTTCGCCCGCCAGCTGGTCTCCAGCATTGGCGGCGACTATCCGGAACTGGAGATCGCGTTGTCCGGCGTCTCCCTGCTCAACAACGCCTTCGCCGAGTCCGGGCAGACCGACGCCATGACCCTGATTCCCTTCATGTGGGTCGTGTTGATCGGCGTCATGCTGGTGACCCTGCGCAGCGTCATGGGTACCATCGCCACACTTCTGGTGGTCGCCTTTTCCACCGCCACGGCGCTCGGCATCGCCGGCACTCTCGGCATCAAGCTGACGCCGATTTCGATCGGTGCGCCGACCATCATCCTTACCCTGGCGATCGCCGACAGCGTGCACATCATCATCTCGATGGTGGCCCTGATGCGCGAGGGACAGGACAAGATCGCCGCCCTCAAGGAAAGCCTGCGCATCAACTTCCTGGCCGTCAGCGTCACCAGCCTGACCACCATCATAGGCTTTTCGACGCTCAACTTCTCCGACGCGCCGCCCTTCTGGGACCTCGGCAATATCACCGCCATCGGCATCGCCGCCGCCTGGGTTTTCTCTCTCGGCTTTTTGCCGGCCCTGCTCAGCCTCTTGCCGCTGCGGGTCAAGGTCTCCGAGGGGCGGTCGCATTTCGGCGGCCGCGTCATGGACCGCATCGCCGACTTCGTCATCGCCCGCTACCGCTATCTGCTGATTGGCGTCGGCGCCAGCGCGGTCGGCCTCATCGCCGCCCTGCCGAACCTCGAGCTGAACGACGAGTGGGTGAAGTACTTCGACTACCGCGTGCCCTTCCGCGGCGACGCCGAATTCGCCATCAAGCATCTCAGCGGCCTTTACCTGATCGAGTTCTCGGTCGAGGCGGCGGAAGCCGGCGGTATCAGCGAGCCGGTCTACCTGGGTCACCTCAAGAGCTTCACTGCCTGGCTCCGCCAACAGCCCGAAGTGCGGCACGTCAACAGCTATGCCGACGTCATCGAGCGCCTCAACAAGAACATGCACGCCGACGACCCGGACTGGTACCGCATCCCCGAGGAGCGCGAGCTGGCGGCCCAGTACCTGCTGCTCTACGAGCTTTCGCTGCCCTATGGCCTGGACCTC
>JAJFGM010000668.1 GCA_021776145.1 Kiloniellaceae bacterium
CGGGCCATCTCCGCCAGTCGGTTCGAGGGCAAACGAGGGCAACTCCTGGATGTCCTCGCACCGGCAAACTTGAACAACGATCGCATTCTGCTGGTCGGCCTCGGCGACCCCAAGGACGTCACGTTGCTCGATCTCGAGGAACTCGGCGGTACCTTCAGCGCGCACCTCGCCAAGGCGGGTGTCAGCGCCGCCGTGGTCGCCGTCGACGATGTAAAGGGAGCGGCCTTTTCAGCGGCGGAACGTGCTGCGCGTGGCGCCTATGGCGCCTGCCTGCGCGCCTATCGCTTCAGCAAGTACCGCACCAAGGAAGCCACCGAAGATAAACCGAGCCTTGCCAGGCTGACCTTCCAGGTGGCGCAGACCGCCGCCGCGCGTCGTGCCTTCGCGCCGCTCGGCCAAATCGCCGACGGCGTCTTCACGACCCGCGACCTGGTGTCCGAGCCGGCCAACATTATCTATCCGGCAACTCTTGCGGCGGAAGGCCGGAAACTTGCCAAACTGGGTCTGAAGGTCCAGGTCCTTGGCGAAGCGCAGATGAAAAAGCTCGGCATGGGTGCTCTGCTCGGCGTCGGCCAGGGATCGGTGCAGGAATCCAAGCTCTTGATCATGCGTTGGGACGGCGACCCTTCGGCGAAAGGGGCGAAACGAAATCCGGTTGCCTTCGTCGGCAAGGGTGTGACCTTCGACACCGGCGGCATCTCGCTGAAACCGGCGGCCGGAATGGAGGAAATGAAGTGGGACATGGGTGGCGCCGGCGTCGTTGTCGGCCTCATGCATGCCTTGGCGGCGCGCAAGGCGAAAGTCAATGCGGTCGGCATCTGCGGTCTGGTCGAGAACATGCCCAGCGGTAACGCCCAGCGTCCCGGCGACATCGTCACCTCGATGTCGGGTCAAACCATTGAAGTCCTCAACACCGACGCTGAAGGGCGTCTGGTGCTGGCGGATGCGCTTTGGTACACGCAAGAGAAGTTCAAACCGCGGGCAATCGTCGATCTTGCGACCCTGACCGGTGCCGTCATTGTATCCCTGGGTCACGAATACGCCGGCCTGTTCAGCAATAACGACGCGCTTTGTGATCAGTTGACCGCCGCCGGCGACGAAGTCGGCGAGCCGGTCTGGCGATTGCCCATGGGCGAAGCCTACGACAAGCAGATCAATTGCGATGTCGCGGACATGAAAAACATCGGCGGCAATCGCGCCGGCGGGTCGATCACCGCGGCGCAGTTCCTGCTACGCTTTGTCAAGGGCGATACGCCTTGGGCCCACCTCGACATTGCCGGCGTCGCCTGGTCGAGCAAGGACAAGCCGATCGTGCCAAAAGGCGGGACGGGGTTCGGTGTGCGGCTGCTTGATCGCCTGGTGGCGGCCAACTACGAGGGGTAACCTCGCCGCGAAACGGGCCGTCGGAGATTATGACTGAAGGTGCCTTCGTGCCGCGCCGGGCCGGTGTCGATGTTGCCGGCTTGGTTGCGTCGCTGGTGTCCAAGCTGCTGACCGAGCTGGGAGGTGAGCGCGCCGAGTTTCGGCCGGCGCACCTGACGCCCGAAGCCGCACAAATGCTGTCCAGCGGTTGGCGCTTTACCGCCATCCTCGCCTTCGATGCCACGGGTGCCGCCGTTGTGGATTTACTGAGGTCGGGCCGCGGCTTGATTTATGGCTCTCTTGAGGCGGAGCCGCGCAGGCAAGTGGCACCGGCAGGCGCGTGGATTGCTCCAGGCCGCCGTGGCCCGCCCAAGTGCGATTGACCCGAATGCGCCGGAAGAGGCGAGGGAAGAGGCGAGACTGCGATGACCGAGGTGCGTTTTTACCACCTGACCCGCTCGTCACTGGAAGCGACGCTGCCGATCATGCTCGAGCGTACCCTGGGCCGCGACCAGAATGCTGTCGTCCAGGCCGCATCGGAAGCCCGCGTCGAATCGCTGACCACCCACCTTTGGACCTACAACGAGGCCGCGTTCCTGCCGCATGGGTCGGCACGCGACGGCAATGCAGCGCTGCAACCGATTTGGCTCACGGACAAGAACGAAGCGGCACCGAACGGGGCTGAAGTCCTGTTCCTGACGGATGGCGCCAGCAATGACGACATCGCGGGCTACGCCCTCTGCGCCATTCTCTTTGATGGTAATGACAGTGAAGCCGTGGTTGCAGCGCGACGTCAGTGGAGCGATCTGAAGTCCGCCGGACACGCGGTCACCTATTGGCAGCAGGACGAATCCGGACGCTGGGAACAAAAGGCGTGATCCCCGGCGGTTCGCTCACACCCTAACGGTCAAGCGACTTGAAAGCTGGCTCGGTCCCGGGGGATAAGTCGGGTGCTGGCGAAGGGAAAAGGAGAAAATGTCGTATGTTCAAGGACTCCCGGGTCATTCCGATCTTTCCCACGACAATCTGGGCCCATAGCCTGGCGCCAGACGTTTACGAGCCGATGAACCAGCGGCTCAAAAGCAAAATTGAAGCCTTACTGGCAGAGGGGCCACCCGGTACACGGCAGACCCGCACGGACTTGCAGACTTTGGAGGAATTTGCAGAGTTGATGG
>JAJFGM010000669.1 GCA_021776145.1 Kiloniellaceae bacterium
AGACCCTGACCGAGGCCGGCGTCAGCATCACCGAGACCAACCGCGGCCTGCACGTGAAGCGCGCCAACGGGGCGCTGACCGGCGTCGATGTCATGACCGAGCCCTTCCCCGGCTACCCGACCGATCTGCAGGCCCAGACCAAGGCCCTGATGTCGACCGCCGAGGGCGCGGCGATGATCACCGAGTCGATCTTCGAGAACCGCTTCATGCACGTGCCCGAGCTTTGCCGCATGGGCGCCAATATCAACGTGCACGGCGCCTCGGCCATGGTGCGCGGCTGCCAGACGCTGACCGGCGCCGAGGTCATGGCCACCGACCTGAGGGCCAGCGTCTCGTTGATTCTCGCCGGCCTGGCGGCCGAGGGCGAAACCGTGCTCAACCGCGTCTACCACCTGGACCGCGGCTACGAGCGCATCGAACAGAAGCTGGCGGCCTGCGGCGCCGACATCGAGCGCGTCCACGACAGCGGCCCGGCGGAATAGGGCCATGGCCGAACAGACGCCCCTGAAACTGCGCGCCCGCGACGGCGAGGACATGGACGTCATTGCGGCCCTGCTGCAGGACGCCCTGGTGCCGCTCGCCGACATCACCTATCAGAAATCGGAAAAGCGCTTCATCCTCGTGGCCAACCGCTTCAATTGGCCGCAGGGCGATCCGGCAACCCCCAACCCGGCAACGCCCAGCCCGCGGCCGGGCGACGACGACGACGCCGAAGACGCCCCCTTCGAGGACGCCACCTTCGAGGACGACGGCGAGCCACAGTTCGAGCGCGTCAACTCGGGCGTCTGTTTCGACCGCGTGCGGCACGTCCGCTTCAAGGATCTGGATCCGCGCGCCCACGATGAGATCGTCAACCTGCTGACCATCAAGACCGAACCAGGCGCCATCACCCTGATGTTCTCCGGCGGCGGCGGCATCCGCCTGGAGGTCAGCGACGTCATTTGTCATCTGGAAGACATCGGCCAGACCTGGCCGACCCGCTGGCGGCCACAACACGACGCCGAAGCGGCGACACCGGACGCGCAAGCCGCGTCGGACAGCGGCGGCATTCCCTAGATTCGCGCTTTACTTGCCCCTGCCCCGCGATCGGAGCGCTTCAAAAAGTGACCTCGAACGAGCCCATCATCCTGGCCCTGCCGAAAGGCCGCATCCTCAAGGAGCTGAAACCGCTCCTGGCGGCGAGTGGAATTGCGCCCGAGCCCGCTTTCGACGACGAGAACGCGCGCCAACTGCGCTTTGCCACCAACCACCCACGGCTGTCGATCATTCGCGTACGCTCTTTCGACGTGGCGACCTTTGTCGCCTTTGGCGCCGCCCACCTCGGCGTCGCCGGCAACGACGTGCTGATGGAATTCGACTATCCCGAGCTCTATGCCCCCGTCGACTTGGGGATCGGCGCCTGCCGCCTGTCGGTGGCGGCGCCCGGCGATCTGTTGGCCGAGGAAGACCCGACGCGCTGGAGCCACATTCGTGTCGCCACCAAGTACCCCGGCATCACCAAGCGCCATTTCGCCGCGCGCGGCGTGCAGGCGGAGTGCATCAAGCTCAACGGCGCCATGGAGCTGGCCCCCAGCCTGGGGCTCTGTCGCCGCATCGTCGACCTGGTCTCCAGCGGCGCCACCTTGAGCGCCAACGGCCTGGTCGAGGTCGAGACCATCGCCGAGATCACCTCGCGCCTCATCGTCAACCGCGCCGCCCTCAAAACCCGGCCGACGGAGATCACCGACTGGGTCGAGACCTTCCGCGAGGCCGCCCATGCCGCTTGAACCGCGCGCGCCACGGCAAGGAGTCCGCGGGCCGCGCCGCCTGAACAGCGCCGAGACAGGCTTCGAGAGCGAATTCCAGGCGCTGCTGCGGGGACAGCGCGAGATCGCCGAGGACGTGCGCCAGGTCGTCGCCGACATCCTCGCCGAAGTACGCTCCAAGGGCGACGCCGCGCTGATCGAATTCACCGCACGATTCGACCGGCTGCGGCTAAGCGCCGGAGAGCTGGCATTCGGACCCGACGAATTGGCCGACGCCGCCGCGGCCTGTGCCCCGGATACCCTGGCCGCGCTGCAACTGGCGGCCGAGCGCATCCGCGACTATCACGCCCGCCAGCACCCCGCCGACCTCGACTACCGCGACAGCGCCGGCATCCGGCTCGGCTACCGCTGGCGCCCGGTCGCGGCGGCCGGGCTTTATGTGCCCGGCGGCACCGCGGCCTATCCCTCGTCGGTGTTGATGAACGCCCTGCCGGCCAAGGTCGCCGGCGTCGAGCGCCTGGTCATGGTGGTGCCCACACCGGACGGCGTCGTCAACCCGCTGGTCCTTGCCGCCGCCCACCTCGCCGGCGTCGACGAGGTCTACCGTGTCGGCGGGGCCCAGGCGGTGGCGGCGCTGGCCTACGGCACCGAGAGCATCCGCCCGGTCGACAAGATCGTCGGGCCCGGCAACGCCTATGTCGCCGAAGCCAAACGCCAGGTATTCGGCGAGGTCGGCATCGACATGATCGCCGGCCCCTCGGAGATCCTGGTGGTCGCCGACGCCGCCAACGACCCCGCTTGGATCGCCGCCGACCTGCTG
>JAJFGM010000670.1 GCA_021776145.1 Kiloniellaceae bacterium
GTCCTGCTGTCGCAGGACGACCTGCGGGTCCTGCGAGAGCGCGCCGACAGCTATATCGGACAGGGCGTGAAGGCGGAGTTGGCGACAAAAATCGCCGGCCTCGGCTTCCTGTCGGCGGCCTGCGACATCGTTCGCATCGCCGCGACAACCGGCTTGCCAGTCATCGAGGTCGGCAAGGCCTTTTTCCAGATTGGCGAGCGTTTCGGCTTCGATTGGCTGCGCCGCGCCGCCGGTCATCTGCCCACCGACACGGCTTGGGACAAACTGGCGGTGACCGCTATCGTCGACGATCTCTACGGCCACCAAAGCGAGCTGACGTCACGCATGCTCGATGGCAACTCTTCGGCCGAAGCTACTGAGTCCGCCATCGACGACTGGTCCGACGAACGCCGGCCCATGGTCGCGCGTACCGAGCAGCTGCTGCTCGAGTTACGCGCCGCCGGGACACCGGACTTCGCCATGCTGGCGGTGGCCAACCGGCAGCTCAAGTCGATGGTGGCGGGTTAGCCTGTCCAACAGCCGCTAGGGCCGTGATCTCATTCGATGGTGACCGCGGTGCCATTGGCGCTGACCATAAGCATCGAGTCGCCAATGCTCTCGTAGTCGAGATCGACGCCGACGATCGCATTGGCGCCGAGTTCCTCGGCATCGGCAATCATGTCTTCCATGGCGCCGTCCTTGGCGCCGCGCAAGGCTTTCTCGTAGCCGCCGGCGCGGCCGCCGACGATATCCCTTACGCGCGCAAAAAAATCGCGGAACATGTTGGCGCCGACGATGGCATCGCCGCTGACGATGCCCTTATAGGCGGTTATCCGCTTTCCTTCGATCGAATCCGTGGTGACAATGAGCATTCTGTGCCCTCCGGTTAGGACGCTTTGCAGAGTGGTGAATTCGCCTTTTCCAACGAAATCGCCGGTATGTCCAGGCCCTCTCGCTTGCGCCAACGCGCTTGCCGATATGGCCGTTCAGGGCATTGCCGCCGGCCGATCGCCCCAGGGCGTGACGAAATGAGTGAATCGACACCGGATCGCAAGGCCGCAGTTGCCTGGTGCATCTACGACTGGGCGAGTTCGGCATTCCCGACGGTCATCATGACCTTCGTTTTCGCGGCCTATTTTGCGCAAGGCGTGGCCGAGGATCCAGAGACCGGTACCGGCCAATGGGGTTTGACGCTCAGTCTTTCTGGCTTGGCTATCGCCATTTCGGCGCCATTGCTCGGTGCCATCGCCGACCGCGGCCGCGGTGGCCGAGCGTGGCTTGCGGGTTTCGTGCTGCTCTGCTGTGCCGCCTCCGCCGGCCTGTGGTGGGTGCGGCCCGAGCCGGGCAGCATAATCCTGGCCCTGGTGCTGGTCGGGCTGGCCAATATCGGCTTCGAGCTGGCCCAGGTCTTTTACAATGCCATGCTGCCGTCCCTAGCCCGGCCCGGACGCATGGGCCGCCTCTCGGGCTGGGCCTGGGGTGTTGGTTATGCCGGAGGATTGAGCTGTCTCGCTGTTGCGCTGCTGCTGTTCGTACAACCCGACCCGCCCTACTTCGGTCTCGACAGGGCGGCGGCAGAGCAGGTGCGCATCACCGGGCCTTTCGTCGCGTTTTGGTTCCTGGCATTTGCCTTACCGCTGTTACTGACCAGAAATATCTCGCTACCGCCAGCCGCCTTGCCCGGCGGGATCGTCGGGCCGGCGTTGGCGAGCTTGTATCGGACCCTGAAAAGTCTGCCGCGGCGTGGCCAAATCGGTCGTTTCCTGCTCGCGCGCATGCTCTACACGGACGGTCTCAACACTCTCTTTGCCTTTGGCGGTATCTACGCCGCGGGCACTTTTGGCATGAGTTTCGAAGAGATTCTGGTTTTCGGCATCATACTCAATGTCACCGCCGGCCTCGGCGCGACCGCCTTCGCCTGGGCCGACGACATCTTTGGCGCAAAGTCGGTGATTTTGGTCTCGGTCTGCGGGCTGGCGATTTTCGGTGGCCTCATTCTGTTGGTCGAAAGCAAGCTCTGGTTCTATCTCTTGGGCAGCGCCATCGGCATTTTTGTCGGCCCGGCGCAGGCCGCCAGCCGGTCGCTGATGGCGCACATGGCACCGGCCGACCTGCGCAATGAACTCTTCGGTCTCTACGCCCTGACCGGCCGGGCTACCGCCTTCGTCGGCCCGGCCCTGGTCGGCTGGGTGACCGTTGCCTTCGACAGCCAGCGGATCGGCATGGCCACCATACTGCCGTTTTTTGTCGTCGGCTTCATCCTGATGTTGCCGCTGAAAGTCGAATCGCGGGCCTGACAGGCGGCCGCGAGCGTGGGCGCGGCTCAGAGAACCCTGCCTTTTCCGCAAGGCTCAGCAGTTGTCGCGGGGGTGAAGAGGTGACGCCAGACGGCCTTGGCCGCGCCGGCCACGTGTTGCGCCAGTTCATGGGCGGCCTCTGCCCGCATCCGGCGGCCGCGGCGCTGGTAATATTCCATCAAATCGGGCGTGATGTCGGGCCCGACCAGCCCGCTGTCCGCCAGCAGGTTCGCCAATTCCTGATCGCGGGCGCGAGTCGCGTGAATGTTCAATTTCGACATGTGCGCAATCCTTTTTGCAAGAAACGGGACTGCTTGAATAATTAATTACAGTGATTACGATTTATAATGAGGTCTAATTTCACAACATATATTCCTGATAGGAATAAATACGATGGGCTCTACATCACATCTCCCCGCGCTTGATGTTTTTGTGCGTATTGTCGCCGAAGGCAGCTTTTCCTCCGCCGCGCGCAGCCTCGGACTGACTCCCTCGGCGGTCAGCAAGCAGTTGTCGCGACTGGAAGATCATCTCGGCGTGCGGCTGTTCAACCGCACCACCCGCAAGCTTGGCCTGACGGAAGAAGGTGCGGCCTTCCACGAACGCGCCGCTCACATTCTCGCCGAACTCGCCGAGGCGGAGGCTGCCGTTTCGGCCCTGCACACCGAGCCCAAGGGCACATTGCGGCTCAATCTGCCCTCCGCCTTTGGCGCGCGCCATGTCGCGCCGCACTTGCCGGACTACTTCAGTCGCTATCCTCAGGTACGTATCGAAATGTCGCTGAACGATCGATTCGTCGACATGATCGAGGAAGGCTTCGACCTGACCATTCGCGTCGGCGATCTGCCCGACTCGAGCCTCATCGCCCGCCGCCTCGCCGGCAACCGCCGGGTTATCTGCGCCGCCCCAAGCTACTTCGCCAGCCATCCTGCGCCACGGGTTCCGAGTGATCTCAGCGGGCACAACTGCCTGGTATACACCTACCGGCGCCCGCGCAACGATTGGCCCTTTCGCGGCCCCGACGGGCGCGAAGAGACGATTGAAGTCAGCGGCAACCTGGAAACCGACAATTCCGAAAGCCTCTTACTGGTGGCGCGCGGCGGGCTCGGCGTCGCCTTGCTGCCCTTGTGGATGGCCGGCGAGGATCTGGCCGCCGGACGTTTGTTGGAGGCGTTGCAGGATTATCAGACACCCGACCATCCGATTCATGCGATCTATCCGCCGGGTCGTCACCTTTCCGCCAAGGTGCGCAGCTTCGTCGATTTCCTGGCGGAGCGGTACCGGACTCAATCCGGGTGGACGCGTGAGGATTCGGTCGCCAGTTAAGACTGGCATCTGCCTGGCAAGGCGACGAGACTTTGGTGATGATCTTACAGGCGGGTAAGGAGAGGATTGGGCATGAGAGTTTTTCTGACTGGCGCGACCGGATACATCGGCGGGTCCGTCGCCGCGGGATTGATCGCGGCCGGGCACATGGTGGAGGGTCTGGTGCGGTCCCAGGCGCGCGCCGACCTGGCGCGGGACAAGGGGATCGAGCCGCTGATCGGGTGCCTGGACGATCCCGAGCTTTTGGCCGCGGCGGCGGGCCGGGCCGATGCCGTCGTCAATGCCGCCAACGCCGATCATCGCGCCGCCGCGGAAGCGATGCTGGCGGCGCTTGCCGGTTCAAAGAAGCTTTTTTTGCACACCAGTGGTTCGAGCATCGTCGGCACCCGGGCCGAAGGAACGGCGAGCGAGGACGTTTTTGACGAAACGACGCCGCTGCAACCGTCGCCGGCGCGGGTCGCGCGGGTTGCGTTGAACCAGGACATTCTTGCCGCCGCCGCGACGGATTTGCGCCCGGTGATTGTCTGCCCCAGCCTTATCTATGGTCTTGGCCGGGGTGTCGCGCCGCACAGCATGCAGGTTCCCTGGCTTATCGAGCTGGCGCGCAAGTCCGGTGCCGCCAAGCACATCGGCACGGGTGCCAATATCTGGTCGAACGTGCACATAGACGACCTTGTCGACCTCTACCTCCGGGCCGTCGAAAAGGCGCCCCCCGGGGCCTTCTACTTCGCCGAAAACGGCGAGAATTCGATGCGCGAAATGTGTCAGGCGATCAGCCGTATGCTGGGCTACGGCGGGGACACCCAGGCAATGGACTTGGAAACCGCTGCCGCCGAGTGGGGCGAAGGCCCGGCCAACGACACCATGGCCTCGAACAGCCGCGTGCGCGCCGTCAGGGCGCGGCGGGAACTCGCCTGGGCGCCAAAGGCGCCGTCGCTGATCGCGGAAATCGAGCGCGGCTGTTACGCGGAAGGCGCCTGAGCCGGGGCCTCTAATGGCGAAAGTGGCGCATGCCGGTATAGACCATGGCCAAACCGGCCTCGTCGGCGGCCGCGATGACTTCTTCGTCGCGCATCGAACCGCCGGGCTGGATCACCGCCGTTGCCCCGGCGGCGGCGGCGGCGAGCAGGCCGTCGGCAAAGGGGAAAAAGGCGTCCGAGGCAACGACCGAACCGGCTGTTCGGCTGCCGTCCTCGCCGGCGGCGCGGGCGGCGTCCTCGGCCTTGTGGGCGGCGACGCGCGAGGAATCGACGCGGCTCATTTGACCGGCGCCGACACCCACGGTGGCGCCGTCCTTGACGTAGACGATGGCGTTCGACTTGACATGTTTGGCGACCCGGAAGGCGAAGATCATGTCGGCCATTTCGCCTGGCGTCGGGCCCCGCTTGGTGACCACGCGCAGGTCCGCTTCGCAAATGCGGCCGTTGTCGCGGTTTTGTGTCAGGAAGCCCCCGGCGATGGTGGTGTGGACCACGCCTGCTTCAGCCGGATCGGGTAGCGCGCCGGTTTGCAAGACCCTGAGGTTCTTCTTCTCGGCCAGAATGCGGCGGGCATCCTCTTCAATTTCGGGGGCGATGACAACCTCCGCGAAGAGGCTTGCGATTTCCGCGGCGGTGGCCGCGTCAAGCGCGCGGTTAAGCGCGATAATGCCCCCAAAGGCGCTCACCGGATCGCAGGCCAAGGCGCGCTCGTAGGCCGGCAGCAAGGCCTCGGCCGAGGCGACGCCGCACGGATTTGCGTGCTTGATAATGGCGACAGTCGGGGCCTCGAACTCGGCGACCAGCTCGAAGGCCGCGTTGGTGTCGTTGAGATTGTTGTAACTCAGTTCCTTGCCTTGCAATTGGCGGGCGCTGGCGACGCCGGGGCGCGGCGGGCCGCCGACGTAGAGCGCGGCCTGCTGGTGCGGGTTTTCGCCGTAGCGCAGGATCTGCTGGCGGCGGCCGGCGCTGGCGATCCGTTGCGGGAAGACCTCTCCGCGCTGACCCTCGAGCCATGCGGCGATGGCGGCATCGTAGCCGGCGGTATGGGCATAGGCGGCGGCGGCGAGCCGGCGACGCAGATCCTGTGAGGTCGTGCCGTTGCCTGCTTCGATTTCGCTCATGACCGCTGCGTAGTCTTGCGGCTCGGTGACGATGGTGACGAAGGCGTGGTTCTTGGCCGCGGCGCGCAACATGGCCGGCCCGCCGATATCGATGTTCTCGACGCAAGTCTCATAGTCGGCACCGGAATCGCGGGTCGCTTCAAAGGGGTAGAGGTTGACCACGACCAAATCAATTTCGACGATGCCGTGCTCTTGCATCGCCGCGTGGTGAGCCGGCAGGTCGCGCCGCGCCAGAATGCCGCCGTGTATTTTTGGATGCAGGGTCTTGACCCGACCGTCCATGATCTCGGGAAAACCGGTGTGGGTCGATACCTCCGTCACCGCCACTCCGGCCTCGGCAAGCGCCCGCGCCGAGCCGCCGGTCGAGAGGATCTCGATGCCGCGCGCCACCAGGAAGCGCCCGAGCTCCGCCAGGCCGGTTTTGTCGGAGACCGAAATTAGGGCGCGTCTGATGGCTTGAGGAGGGTCGGCGGGCATGGGCGTCTCCGGGGGTCGGGGCTTGCGGATGGCCGTTTAGTAGGAGCCCGGCCGGGCGCCGTCAAGACGCTGCCGTGGCCTGCGTATCTTCCTGCCCGCTGCGAGCCTCATACTCCGGAACAAGACGTTGCAGCAGAACCCGGGCGCGCTGCCAATCGCGTGTCTCGGCGGCGTTGCCGAGGTCGTCGAGGCCGCGCGACAGCAGCTCGAAATTTGTCACCCGCGGCGTGGCCAACATCAAGCCGGGGTGGCTGGTCGGCGCCAGCGGCTCACCCGCGTGGAACAGCTCCTCGAAGAGCTTCTCGCCGGGGCGTAGGCCGGTAAAGGCGATTTCGACGTCCTTGTCCGGACGCAGGCCGGCGAGGCGGATCATCTGTCGCGCCAGATCGGCGATCAGAACCGGCTCGCCCATGTTGAGGACATAGATCTTACCGGCGCTTTCGGCGCTGGCCTGCTGGCCAAGGGCCGAGGCCTGCAAGACCAGCTCTACGGCCTCGCGCACGGTCATGAAATAGCGCGTCATCTCTGGATGGGTGACCGTCAGCGGCCCGCCGGCCGCCAGTTGGCGTTGAAACAGCGGTACCACCGATCCGGTCGAACCCAGCACATTGCCGAATCGGACCGTGATAAAGCGCGTGCCGTTGTGGCTCTGGCGGCGCTCCATGACGTCCAGCGCCTGGCAATAGCTCTCGGCCAGGCGCTTGCTGGCGCCCATGACGTTGGGCGGATTGATGGCCTTGTCGGTCGAAATCAGCACCATGGCCGCGACGCCGGCACGTCGGCAGGCTTCGGCGGTGTTGCGGGTGCCGATGACATTGGTCAGTACGCCTTCGAGCGGATTGGCCTCGACCATGGGAACGTGCTTCAGCGCAGCCGCGTGAAACACCAGCTCGGGGCGCTCCTCGGCCATGACAATATCCAGGCGGGCGCGGTCCCGGACGTCGCCAAGCAAGGCATGTCGCGGCAGCTCGGGGTGCTTTTCGGAGATTTCCAGGTCAATCTTGTAGAGGTGGAATTCGGAATTGTCGAAGAGCCCTAATTGCGCCGGCCGGAAGGCGGCGATTTGACGCACGAGCTCGGCGCCGATGGAGCCGCCGGCACCGGTTACCAGGATGCGGCGACCCTCGATCATGCGATGCATCGCGGCGCGGTCGAGTTTGGTTTCGGTGCGGCCGAGCAGATCTTCAATGGCGATCGGGCGAATGTCGATGCCGCGGTCGCTGTTGCCGGCGAAGTCGATGAGACGTGGCAGGCGGGCAACGCTGGCGCCGCGCGTGTCGGCGAGGTCGAGCAGCTGCTCCATCTGCTCGCGCTCAAGGCCTTTGGTCAGAACAAAGCGTTGCGGCATGCGGTCGCGCCCAGCCAGATATTCGAGCACACTCTCGATGTCGTCGAGATGCCCGAGCACCTCAACCCCGTGTATGCGGCGGCCGATGCGGGTGCCTTTGTCGTCGACGATGCCGAGCACTTCGTAGGGTCCATGCCGGTCGCGGCGCATTTCCCGAATGAAGGCCTCGGCGGCATCGTTGGCGCCGATAAGGATGATCGGAATGCGCAGGTGCGTGTCGCGCTCCAGGATATGGCCGACGCTACGATCCTTGAAGACCCGGTAAGCCATGCGTGGCGCCCCGAGAAGGAAAATCAGCACGAACCAGTTGATGATCAGTGACGACCGCGGCAGGGCATCGAGCCGCGTCAGCAGGAAGGTCACCGGCAGAAAGATCAGCAGCGCCAAGGTCACGGCCTGGACGATGGCCGCGAGATCGTTCATCGAGGCATATCGCCACATGCCGCGGTAGAGGCCGGTTACCAGGAAGACGATGCCGCAGACCGCCGTGAAGATGCCAAGCACCGGCAGGAGCTGCCCCGTCAGGGTGGGCAGCGCCTCATTGCCGAGGCGCAGCACCAGGGCGAAGACAAAAGAGGCCGCCGCCATGACGATGTCATGCAGGAACGCGGTCAATTGACGGGGCATACGGTGCGAGCGAAGTTGCATTGCCGGCGGGCGACCCCCTAGAAATGCGATCGGTCAGGGACGATTAAACTAACATAGGCAAACCGCGTCGCAGCAAACGTCCTGAGTGTTGTTGCCGGATCACGAATCAACTCTTGCGAGTTTGGCGTGACAGATGGTGCAGCAACACCGCGACCAGGCCCAATGCCGCGAGCAAGGCCAGCCAGGGATATCCTTTTGCCGCTGCAATCGCCAGCAAAATAAGCCCGCCGTTGGTCAGGCCAATGCGCAGCGTCACTGCGCCATGCTCCAGGCCGCCTTGAACGGCACGCTGGTAATAGTGCTCGCGGTGCGCCTGCCAGACTTTCTCGCCTCGACGCAGGCGCCGGACGAGCGTGATCGTGGCATCGAGCAGGTAATAGAGCGGAAGCACGAGGGCGACGGCCCACTGCCCCGCGGCGGCACTGGAGAGCAGCAGCCAGCCGAGCAGAAAGCCGAGTGGTATCGAGCCGACGTCGCCAAGGAAGAGCTTCGCCGGGGCCCAGTTCCAAACCAGAAAACCGGCGGCGGCGGCGGCGAGAACCAGCGCTAGGGCGGCAGGCAATGCGGCCCCACCGACCAGCAGGGCGACGATGCCGAGGCCGAGGCCGACGCTGCCGACCTCGACACCGCTGATGCCGTCAATGCCATCCATGAAGTTGAAAAGGTTGACGAACCACAGCCAGCATAGGGCGCTCGCGGCGCGGTCCAGCAGGGGCGGTAGAAAGCCCTGGAAAACCAGCCCTTCGCCGGCCGCCGTGCCGACAGGCGCGGAGCTCCAAAGGGCGACGACGATCGCCGCCCCTTGCGCCAACAGACGCACCACCACCGGCAGGCCGCGTAGGTCGTCGAACCAGCACAGCAGGGCGAGCAGGGTCGCGGCGGCAATGACGACGATCAGTTCCGGTGGCGCGGCCTCGGGCCAGCGCTGCGACAGCCACAACCAAGCCAGCAAGACGACAGGCAACACGGCCAGTCCACCGCCGCGCGGCGTCGCCACCGTATGGCTGCTGCGTCGGTTCGGCCGGTCCAGCACCTGCAGCCGTCTCAACAGGTGCAGTACCAAGCCAGTCGCGGCCCAAGCGGCAAGTCCGGCGAGGCCCGCCGTCAGCGCCAATGCCAGCATTTCGTTTTGCGCCATCACAGCCGCACGAGTGTCACGATCACAGCGCCCTTTTGTTGCCGGCGCCTATTTTCCGCCCTCGCGGCGCAGCGCCCATTTGACCACGGTCTCCGGCCCGGCGGCGGATCCGCGCAGTACGACTTGCTGGCAACGGCGCAGGTCGCCGACGTAGCCGAGGTAGACGCTCGGTTCCAGATGCAAGCTCGCACCGGCGGCGCGCAAACGCCAACTGCTTCCCTTGGCGGTGCGCAGGAACACACTGTCGCCGGCCTGTGCCACGGTGGCCTGCACATTGGGGTGAAGATGGAAGCGAATCTGAAAACTGGATGGGTCGCGGCTCGCACTCTCCGAGTCGGCAAAAATCAGGCAGTCCTCGCCACGAACATCGTCGCCGTTGGCGGCCAGGAAGAGCCGACGTTGATGGATAAGTCCGAAGCTCGCCACGAAGCCGTCGTGGCTCATCTCGAGCCAGTGATTGCCCTGATCTTCATTGCGCTGGCAGGTGACACCGGATGGGCGTCGACCGAGGCCGGCGCCATCGAAGACCTCGCTGGAATTGGTGTCGTTTAGCGACAGGGTTGAGTGCGCCGCGGTGCTGCGCTGTGCCAAGCGCCAATCGGGTCGGCCGGAATGGTCGCCGCAATTGACGATCAGACGTTCGCGGCCGACGCTCATTTCGAAACTCAGCGTGCCGGCATGGGCGTGGGCGTCATAGCCAGGCGGCGGTGGGCCAGCGGCGTCGGCGAGGATAATCGAGCGGCCAGCCTGAAGGCGCTGAAAACCGCCCTGCGGCGGGTCCATCTGCGCCCGTTTGCCGCCGGCGCGTTGCAGCACCATATCGACGCGCCAGCCTTCTTCCTCGGTGCCTTCGTTGAACAGTCCGAGCCCGCCGTCGCCGTGCTGCAACAGGCGAAGAAACGGTGCCATGGCCTCGATGGCGAGCTGCAGGACTTCGGGGACCTGCAGTCCGGCGGCGTTGAGGGCCGCCCTGAGGTCGATGACGTCGCGCAATACAGACAGCTGGCGCGCCGGACTCCGTTCGATATGGCCGCCGTCCGGCAGAATCTGGCGTTCGATTTCCTGGCACAGCATGGCCACACCCTTGTCGAGCCAGATGCCGCCACCGGGCAGGCAAATGCCGGCATAGATCAGGCCTTTCAGGGCGGCGATCAGCTCCGAACCACTGAGACCGGCCGGCAATACACGACCCAGGTGGCGCGCCTGCCGCGTCGCGCTGGTCAGCACCTTGCGACGGAACGGCAGGTCGGCCGAGGCGGCATAGAACTCGTACTGTCCCAGCCAATTGGCCAGGCGCAAGCCGGTGATGACCGGGTTCCAGGCGATGCTGGACCAGCGGCTGTTGTGGCGAATCCACGAGTTGACCAGTTCACGCGCCGCCTGTCGGCCGCCATCGCCGCCGGCGGCGCGCAGATCGCGCAGCCAGGCAAAGCCGTGCAATTCGTCGAGCCATTCCGTGTCGGCGCCAAGCGGACGCCACAGCGGTGCCGGTTGATCGATGCTGCGGCCGGCGAAACTGAACAAGCCCCGCGCCAGCGCGGTGCCGAAGGCGGCGTTGCCAGGCCAAGGATCCGGCGGCGCGAGTTTGATCGCCGCCGGCGCCGAAC
>JAJFGM010000068.1 GCA_021776145.1 Kiloniellaceae bacterium
CAGGATAACGATTACTGGCGAATTCGTTGATCACGACCAATCGGGTCAGGCTGCCGCACGGAGACTGCCGATCATGAATGTTCCGCGGTCGTCCGGAGAGCAGCGATCACAAAACCAAGTCGTCGTCCAGAACAGCCTGCAAAGAGATCTGGCGCGCTTCGAACGGCAAGCCAGCCTTCTGGAATTGTCCTCGGCCTTGACGCACGAAATCAATCAGCCCTTGACCGCTGTGATGGGATACGCGCAAAGCGTGCAGATAACTTTGCGGAACAGCGAAACCAGCGCCCTTCCCGCTTGCGAGGCGATCAGGCAACAAATCGACAATCTGCTGGAACAGGCCCTACGCCTCCGCGACACGTTGGTGCATCACCGTTTATCGCCGCCAAGACGCGAAGAACCGCTCCGCCCGGTCGACATCAACGCCGTCGTAAGCGACGCCCGCAATCTGGTTTGTGACGAATTTGACGAACCCCGACCACGGATCGAACTGCGCCTCGGTGCCGCGCGGGCGACCGTCGAGGCGGACCGAATGGAATTGCTGCACACGATCGTCTGCCTCGCCCGCAACTCCGTCGAATCTATGGCAGGAAATCCCACCCCCCTTGTAACGATTGAGACAAGGATGCGATGCAAGGACCAAATCGAAGTCGCAGTCAGCGATATCGGTGTCGGTCTTACCGCATCACTGTCGCAACGGATGTTCCATCCTTTTGTCTCCAACAAGCCTGGGCGTTTGGGATTGGGGCTCGCCATTTGCCATCGAACTGTATCCTTGTTGGGGGGCGGATTGTCAGCGGAAGTCAACTCGTCGGGCGGAACGAAGGTACGAATCGTGCTGCCGGTTGCGCTCAACCAGGGGTAGTTTTATGCCTATATCGATGGTGTATGTAATCGATGACGATCCTGGAGTACGAGCGTCCTTGAGATCGTTGTTGGAGGCCGCCGGTTTGCCGGCGGAGTGTTTTTCATCCTGCACTGAATTCCTGGATAGGTATCAGCCGGATTGCAGTGGCTGCTTGGTCCTGGACGTGCGACTCCCTGGCATGAGCGGACTCGACTTGCAGCGTAAGCTTAGGGATGACGGACTGAATCTGCCGGCAGTCATCATCACCGGCCACGGCGACGTACCCATGGCGGTCGAGGCCATGAAGTGCGGGGCAACGGACTTCATCGAAAAACCGTTTACTGCCGACATCATTCTGGAAAGCGTCAAAAGGGCTCTCAGAAAACAGGAATCGCAGGCGGCGGCAACGCTCACGGCTGCACAGACACTGGAGCGTCTCGACACCCTCACCCCACGCGAAAAGCAAGTCCTGAACGGTCTGGTCACTGGGCAGCAAAACAAGATCATTGCACACGAGATGGGAATCAGTGCGCGCACGGTCGAGATACACCGCGCGCGCGTGATGCAAAAGATGCAGGCTAAAAGTCTGCCGGAGTTGGTCCGCACGGCGGTTTATGCCGGCATCCTGCCCAAAGCCTCTTAACGCCGCACAGCCGACGACCAGCGGTGTCGTCCGCCGACTCTTGTTTCATCAAGTTATGATCAATCTTAAGCAGAACTTTGAATTCGCTGCTGATTCTGACTGTTGGATGCCCGGCGACGTCAGGTCCACCGTTCAATCGAGCAAGTGCCGATCCTACCGAATTTGTGAGAGGGCCTACCACCAACCCGCGCGCTGCGACAATAGGTAGAATACCGAATATAATTTGAATTCAATTTCTGCTTACTATTCGGCTCCACAGTGGCGCGACGACCGTAATAGGACTACAAGGCAGGAGATCAGAGAGTGGGCAATCCATATCACGACACGATGGGGAATTCGGAGACCTTGATATTGGCGTTGGCCGGCCGCCTCGAGGCCCTCTATGACGTTGTGGACAGTCTCGACAACACAGAAATCAGCGCCATCTCGGACGCCAGATTCGCCAAGTCCAAAGGTTGTATCGCGGCACATCTGGAGACTGTTCGCCAAGCCAATGACAAGACCATCGGCTGCGTCGAACAATCGATCGTTGAAAACCCGGCTGAGAGCCTTCCCGATGCTGCCATACAGTTGATGCTGGCTGCCGGGTTCACCGACTGTGTCCGCAACGGCTGCAAATCGCAGGCGGATTTCTACCTTGAAAAGGTCGCGATGCTGATCGACTCGGCCTTGGCGGTCATCATCCGTGACACCGGATTGAAGATCGCCGACTACGGGGCCGGCCGCTACATACCCAACTATGCGTCTTTCTCGGCGCGAAATCAGGCACGCGAAATTACCGAGATGCTTGAGCTCAATACCGCACAAGCGTCGATCTCATCGCAGCTTTTAGAAAGCCCCGAGGAACCCAAGAGCCCCTGAAGTGCCCTTGCGCTGGAGATCGCCGCCAGCCATAAAGTCGGCCCAAACGAGGGAAGCACCGAGAACCGGCTTCTCCAAGGCTCCAGTCCACCCCCGAGCCACGCAGGATAATACCTTGTTGTGAGCGTGCCCCGCTGTCTGCCATACATGAAGTCGGAAGGCGATTTGGCGCACAGAGAGTTGGTGTCACGTCGCGATGTAGGGAATTCGAGACGGGGAATGACACAGCCGGACCTGCGGCCAATTGCCGACTTTCCCGCCAGCGCGCGCCGCGCCTTGAAAGGTGTTTTTGCCGACATTGACGATACGCTAACGACCGAGGGCCGCCTGACCGCAGAAGCTTACGCGGCGATGGAGCGGCTCCAGCGGGCTGGCTTGCTGGTCGTCCCCATTACCGGGCGACCGGCCGGATGGTGCGATCATTTCGCACGCATGTGGCCGATCGACGCCATTGTTGGAGAAAACGGCGCTTTTTATTTTCACTACGATAGAAATGCCCGAAAACTCACCAAACGCTTCATCGCCGATAAAAGCGAACGTGAAAGCAACCGTCGGCGCCTAAGTACTTTGCGGCAACAAATTCTGGACGAAGTTCCGGGTTGCGGGATTGCCTCGGACCAGCTTTACCGCGAAGCCGATCTGGCGATCGATTTTTGTGAAGACGTCGATCGCCTGCCGGCTGAATCGGTGGCCAAGATCGTCAACCTTTTCGAAGCCGCTGGTGCGACGGCCAAGGTCAGTTCCATCCATGTCAACGGCTGGTTCGGCAGCTACGACAAGCTGACCATGACACGCATCGCCATGGCCGAGTGTTTCGGACTCGATCTCGACGCCGAGAAAGCGCACTTCACCTTTGTCGGGGATTCTCCCAATGACGCGCCAATGTTCGGTTTTTTCCCGCATTCCGTGGGCGTGGCAAATGTCCGCGACTTCGAGGCGCAGCTGCCCGCCGCGCCGACCTACGTGACAGAGGCCGCCTGCGGCGCGGGCTTCGCCGAACTGGCCACTCTGATTCTCCAAGCCGCGGAGGTCCCGACGTGACATCCACGGCCTGCTCCCGTTGCGGGACGATCGGAATAGTGGGAACGGGATTGACGCCGAAACCATAGCGGCCAAATACTCGTCGCCGGCCAGCGCGAAGATTGATGGGGAACTGGCATGAGTACGCAAGACACGACCGGCGAGGATCTGCGCACTTCTTTGCAGCAACGCTTCGGCGAGGCGCCCTCAATTCCCGAGGGTCTCAAAGGTCTCGACGTGCTTCTGGGCCTCGCCAACCACAGCACCCACCGCAAGTATCGCACCGAGGCAGTGCCGAGGGACCTGCTTCGCCTTGTCGCCACCGTTGCCCTTTCAGCACCTTCGAAATCCGACCTGCAGCAGGCCGATATCGTTGAGATCGCCGATGCCGATATACGCCGCGCCATCGCCGATTTAATCCCCGCCATGCCATGGATCGCGCTGGCGCCGGCCTTTCTGGTCATCTGTGGCAACGGCCGCAGGTTGCTCGAGGCCTCGGCTCTACATGGCGAGACTTTCGCCAACCGCCATCTCGATCATTTCTTCAACGCCAGCGTCGACGCCGCGCTTGTCCTTCAAAACCTGATCGTCGCCGCCGAGGCCGTCGGCCTCGGCACCTGTCCAATCAGCGTGATTCGCAATCACGCGGCGATCGTTTCCGGCATTCTGGATTTGCCAGATCACGTTTTTCCCGTTGCCGGCCTCTGTCTCGGCTGGCCGGAGGCCGAAGGGCGTATTTCGCCACGATTGCCACTGTCGCAGACGCTGCACCGCGACCGTCACGACGACAGCCAGCTTGCCTCCGAACTCATGGCATATGATGAGCGCCGCGGTCGCCGCGACGGCTGGGATCCAAGCGACCCCGACTTCATTGGTTGGTCGCGCGCCAAGGCGCGCATGTATGCCGAGGAGCAAAGGCAAGATTTCGGTGCCTTTGTCAGCGACAAGGGATTTCAGCTCATCTAAAAAGACGGCCCCGCGAGCTTGCCGACGACGCGGCGCGGAATTACGCCGAGCGCCGCGTCAGCGCGGTCAGCAAACCCGCGGCGATGAGAAATCCGCCACCGATACGATTGACCAGGCGCAGAGTAGCGGGGCGCCGAAATCGCGCCCGCAGTTCGCTGGCGAGCCATACCCAGATCGCGATGCTAACGGTGGCAAGAACCAGAAAGGTGGCTTCGAGAATGACAAACTGCGGCACCACTGGATAGGCGGCATCGACGAATTGCGGCACGAAAGCGATAAAAAAAACGATACTCTTGGGATTGAGCGCGGTCACCAGATAGGCGCTCCAGAATATCCGGCCACGTCCGGAAGAGCCGGCTTCCGGCTCGGCCGTTTGCAGTTTCGGCTCGGCGCGCCAAAGCTGAATGCCCAGCCAAATGAGATACCCCGCCCCAAACAGCTTCAACAGCGTGAAGAGGGTCGCCGAGGTCGCCAGGATGGCCCCGGCACCAAGCAGGGACAATGTCATGGCCGTGAAATCACCAAGCGCGACGCCCGGCACGCTGGCCCAGCCGGTAGCGCGGCCGCGGTTCAACGCATGACCGACGACCAGCATCACCGTTGGACCGGGGATCACCAGCAACGCCGTGCTGGCCAAGGCGAAAGCAAACCACACTTCAACAACCATGGGATCCCTTCTCCTATCACACCATTCTCGACTAATTCTCCCTTCAAGGCATCAAAGACAGAAGCCGAAACGCCATTCAAGGCAATTTTCGCCGTCTGGCAAAAACCGGTCTATTGACCAGGTAAATGCGAGATGACACATTCCCGGTCCGGCACAGCGCGCAGGAAACACCCGCGCACAGCGCGCAGGAAACACCCGCGCAAAGCGTACGGAATTACAAACGCACCGCGAGCCGTTTATTGCCTTCGTAACCGCCGATCTCAGATTTACCGCGACACCCGCCCCTCGCATGGGGCCGGGTCTGATTTCGTGCGATTGCGGCAGGCTGAGATCGGAACGGCAAAGTTCCGGCATCTAATCGGCCGCTGGCCCCGCGCGTCGCGCAATCCCACGCCTTTCCTCACCGCTTTGCCAACGACCGATCCGTCTGACTTGACCTCTTCGGCCTCGCTACCAGCGCACGGCACTTCCAAAAATGGAAGGCTGTTATCGGCATGCGAGACGCACATCTTGTCCTCTGGCGCGTTTCACCGGCGGACATTCCCGAGATCTGGCGACATTGCCCCGGCTGCAGTTTTGACAGACCCTTTGTCTGCAGCGGCAAATTCCGTTGCAACCTGCAAAAGAAGCGCCTCGACGTCTGGCTGATCTACCGCTGTCGAGACTGTGGCCGCCGCTGGAATCTACCGGTCCTGGAACGGCGTCACGTCAAATCGGTCGACAAGGCCCTACTCGAAGCTTTCGCGGCGGATTGCCCGCGGCAAGTCCAGAATTATGCCTGCGACCGCGAACTCTTACGCCGCCACGCGAAACGCTTGGAAGTGGGCCGCGAGATGCGCCTCGAAAAGATCCAACTCCGGGCGGATCAATCGCCGCGATGGACCACCGTTGTAACGCTTAGTGTGCCGCCGACGAACGCGCCGCGCCTGGACCGCCTTTTCGCCCGCGCCCTGTGCCTGTCACGCAAGCGCTTGCAGTTTCTGATCGACGCAGGAATCTTGAGCTTGCGGCCGGAGAGACCGCGGTCTTGGCGGCGGCCGGCTGGCGATGGGCAGAGGGTTGCTCTCGACTTGGCAAGACTGCAAAACGCGCCCGATCTTCGCGACTGGCTTCTGCAAAAACTGTTGTGACGGACGGGCCGTACTTTCAAGCTGGCTAGCGAGGCACTGATTGGGTGTCTATGACTTCCGCAGATCAGCCAGACGCGCCGATATCCTCGGCCACTGCGCGGCGGCATGACCGAGGCGAAACTCCTCGCTAAAATCGACGTAGATGTACGACGCCTGGCAGGCGTTTACCCGCGGTGCCTGGGTCGCGACCACGGTCAGCCTATCGGCAAGAGGGTCGCCGAGGTCGCCAGCATGGCCCCGGCACCAAGCAGAGACAATGTCATGGCCGTGAAATCACCGAGCGCGACGCCCGGCGCGCGGGCCCAGCCGGCAGCGCGGCCGCGGTTCAACGCATGACCGACGACCAGCTTCACCGTTGGACCGGGGATCACCAGCAAGACCGTGCTGGCCAAGGCAAAAGCGAACCACACTTCAATCGACATTCTCCGCATCTCCATGCAAATCCCGCCAATGGCGCATCAAAGACAGGAGTCAAAGCGGCGAGCAAGGGACGCCGGTTCATTTAGTTCAAATGCCTCGAGCGTCCTCGTCCGAGCTCATGCGGCTCGCTTGCCGCGCACCGCCCAGGCCCGTGCCGGCAGCGAAATTGCGCGGTCTGCCCCGCCGTTCAGAAGCTTGGCGAATAACGCCTGCCGCAAGGCCTCGCGTTCGGCTTCCGCCAGAGTCTCGGCATAGGAAGAGGTCTGTGTGACGCCGCTGAGAAAGGGCCGCCAATAGTCGTCAAATCCTTCGAATCGCATAACGATCTCGAGGCTTTTCGTTTCCACATCCGTCAAGCCCGCGGCGCGCCACAGCGCCTCGAGCGCGGGCGCGTTCGAGTAGCCGGGCGGCATGCAATCCTTGGCCTGACGGCGCGCTTCATCGCTATCTACAACCTCGATAACCGTCTGCCAGAAGATTTGGAGCATCGAAAAACCGTCGACAAAGTCCCACTGGCAAGCGGCGACGCAACCGCCCGGCCGGGTGACGCGGCACATCTCGGCCACCGCTTTGGCCGCATCCGGCAGTTCCTGCAGGATAAGCAACGACACAGTGGCTTCGAAACTACAGTCCGCGTACGACAGTGCCAGAGCATCGCCTTGTTCGAAGTGCGCCCGCGGGTCGGCGATTTCGCCCTCGGCATAGGCGACATAATCGGCCGCCGGTTCGACACCGACGACCCTGCAATCAGCAACGCCGGCCAAGAGCGCCACGCTCAACGCACCGGTGCCGCTGCCGACATCGAGGCAACGGGCGCCGGCCGGAAGGTCCGCGAAGTCGACGAAGGACGGCGCCAGACGGGCGCTCCATCGCCCCATCCACAGCTCGTATGCCACTGGGTTTGCGAACACGATCATTTCGATCCTTCCAACGCCGGCCGCAAGGGACATCTCGGGAAGCATAGCGCAGTCGAAAGCGTGCTGTCAGCGCCCACAAAGCATTGGCATACCGGGCGCGGACCTCGGCGTAGCCGCAATCAGCTCCGCAAGCCCTTCAGACGCGCCGATAACCGCGACAACCGAGCGGCGGCGCTGTTATTGGCGACCAGATAGACGGCGCGTCTCGAGCGGCTGCATCGAGCCTCTGCCGCGCAATCAAAGCCTGGAGGAACTCGGACAGAACCTGCTGGTCTGCCCGGTCAGCTAAATGATCGACCGGCTCGGCATCTACCAGGAGGCGGGCATCGACGAACTTTTTCTTTCCTCGGGCGTGGGTCAGACACAGGAAGAGTCGCTGGGCGCGATACAGCGCTTCGCCGAGGAGGTGATGCCGCAGTTCACCGGCCGCGAGGGCGCAGGGCTCCTAAGCGCAAGACCAATGAGCGAGGGCGCCGTATAGGGCAAATTCGACGACAAGTCGAAAGCTAGGAGGACAGAAGATGGCCGCGGTGGACTGCGCCTGTACGATCGACGGCGAGGGGCCGCAACAGATGGCGCCGCCGGTGAAGAATTTTCTGCTGCGCCATTGCGACGGTTAGATACG
>JAJFGM010000671.1 GCA_021776145.1 Kiloniellaceae bacterium
GCCGAGCAACGTATCGTTGCCGCTACCGCCGTAGATCGTGTCGTGGCCCGTCCAGCCGTCGACATAGTCGTTGCCGCTGCCGCCGTAGACGGTGTCGTTGCCGGCACCCGCATAGAGGCTGTCGTTGTCCTGCTCGCCGTAGATCTTGTCGTTGCCGTTGCCGCCATAGATCTTGTCGGCGCCGTACCAGCCCAGCAGCGTGTCGTTTCCGTCGCCGCCATAGAGCTTGTCGTCGCCATTCCAGCCGTCGATGTAGTCGTTGCCGGTGCCGCCATAGGCGTAGTCGTTGCCGTTGCCGGCATAGATCGAGTCGTTGCCGCCGTAGCCGTGGATGCTGTCGGAGGCGTTGGTGCCGTAGAGTTTCTCGCCGAGGAACCAGTTGAAGATGCTGCCTGTGATGATGGCCATGATTTTGTGCTCCGTTGTCTGCTGTGGGATGTGGGATTGGGAAGAAGAGAGGGAGGTCTGGGGGGTCTGCGTTTTTGCCTGTTGGGAACCGGTGAAGGCCGGGCCTTCGCTGCGGGGTTACAGGCTTCCACGCCGAAACGGTGCAAAGGGGGTTAACCATGGCCACAAAAACTTGCGCCATCGCCAACGCGTCAGGCTTTCCGAGGCTCTTATTCGCGGGGTCGGCCGATGGCCGAGCGTCCCCGCCGACCAATGGGTGATCAACGGCCGGATTGACGACAGCCTCTAGAGTCGGGCACGCGATTGGACCTCATCCTGAGGCCAAAAAAGGAGGGATGGCCAAGCGGGGCCGGGGCGGACTCTCCCTGCGCGCCAATCCCTGGACTCGCGGTTGGCGCCCAACCCAGAACAAAATATGCGATGCTGTTGGCGGAAAGCGCCCGGCGCTGCACTTGCCGATGCGGCTTGCCCTCAATCAGGCTGGTTTATGAAACTCGATGACGTTGCCGTCGGGGTCGCGAACAAAGAAAAACACCGTGCCGTCGGGCAACTCCACGGTCTCGGTGATAGCGATCCCATGGTCGGACAGCTGGCGCTTAACCTCTTCGACATCGGTGATCTCCAATGCGATATGGGTGAAACCCGTGTGTTTCTCCGGCACATCCATCAGCAGGTTGCTCTCGGACGCACCGGAAGACGCGTTCAAGATGAAGTTGATGTTGACGCCGGAGGCATGCTCCATCACGGCAACGGGCTCCGGCCCGATCGGGCCTACGATAAAGTCGAACCCCAACCTTTCGTAAAAGGCCCGGGCAACGCCCAGGTCGCGGACCCGCAGGCCGACGTGGTTGATTCCGGTAATCTGCTTCAAGCTAATCTCCCCATGGGGCCTCCGACCACCGATCTTACCCCAGGCATGTCGATCTGTCCGTTTTGGGTCCCAACCCTCCTTCCGCCTGGACCCTGGAGAGCGCCCATTTTAATGCGATCCAAGTCGCTGTGACCTTGGCACACTGCGCATTTTCGCCGTGTTTTTAGGCGTCGGTTACTCGGCCGCCTTGTCGAGGGGCATGGGCGCCGGCGCGTTCATTTCGCGCAGTTCCCGATCGAGCCGGACGCCCGCGTGCGCGCGCGGCGCGCCCAGGGGCGCGAGCAGGCTGTAGAGCACCGGGATGAGGATCAGTGTGAACAGCGTCGCGATTCCCAGCCCGCCGAAAATCACCCAGCCGATCGCGATGCGTGCCTCGGCCCCGGCGCCGCTGGCCAGAACCAGCGGCAGTGCGCCCAGCACGGTCGACAGCATGGTCATCATCACGGGCCGCAGGCGTGTCATGGCGGCCGAGTGGATGGCATCGATCACCGAGAGCCCGCGGTCGCGCAACTGGTCGGCGAACTCGACCACCAGAATGCCGTTCTTGGCCATCAGGCCGATCAACATGATAAGCCCGATCTGACTGTAGATGTTCAAGGACGAGCCGGTCAGCTTGAGCGCGAAGACGGCCGCCGCCAAACCGAAGGGAACGGTCAGCACGATGACCAGGGCGCTGAAGACGCTCTCGAATTGTGCCGCAAGCACCAGCAGCACGACCAGGACGGCGATAGCGAAGGTGATGGCGATCTCGTTCGAGGTATCCTGCAGGGTCGCTGCTTCGTTGAGGAATCTGAGGCCAATTCCGTCCGGGAGCCGGCCTTCGGCGACGGCCTCGACATCGCTGATGGCCTGGCGCATGGCGTAGCCAGGCGGCAGCGCGGCCTGTATCTCGACGGCGCGCTTCTGGCCGGTCCGGTCAAGCTCGGCGGCGACGCCGGTTTCCCGCAGATTGACGAAGGCCGACAGGGGTACGAGCGCGCCGTCCCTGGCCGAAACGAAGAGATTGTGGAGATCGCCAGGATCGTTGATCGCCCCAGCCGCGGATTCCAGCATGACCGGGATCGAACGGTCGTTGACGTTGAGTTCCGCCACCTCGAAGCCGTCAATCATGGCGCGCAGCGTGTCGACGATGCCTTCTATCGGCACGCCCAGATCCTCCGCCCGCCGGCGGTCGACCTGCACGGTCAGTTGCGGCTGAGTCTGCTGAAACTCGACCTCGGGGTCCTCGTATTGCGGCATCTCCGCATGCATGACCGACAGGAAATCGTCCGCGGCCGCCGCGATGTCGTTGTGGTTCGCGCCGGTGAGAGCGAATTCGATGCTGCCACCGCTGCGATGGAGGTTCAGGCTGTTCGGCGACCAGATCCGTGCCGTCGCCCCGGGAATCGCCTTCAACTGGGGCCGCAGCTGCGCGACGATTTCCTCTTGGCTGCGCGACCGCTCGGACCAGGGTGCCAGCGGCGCGGAGATGTAGACGCGGTTGAGATCCCAGCGGCCGACGATGGACAGGATGTTGGTGATCTCGCCGCGCGCGCGCAACGGCTGCAAGATGGCTTCGGCCTGCGCCGACTGCCGGTCCATATAGTCGAGGCCGACGCCGTCGGGACCCTGCAGCATCAGGTATAGGGCGCCGCGGTCCTCGCTGGGCAGCAGCTCTTCGTCAAGCGTCGGGTATATGAGGATCGCGGTCGCCGCAAGGCCGATGGATAGGGTCATGACCAGAAGGCGCGCCGATAGGGTGAAATCCAATAATCGGCGATAGCCGGCCATCGCCCAGGCACCCAGTTTTACGAAACCGCCGCCGGTCTTGCCGCCGCCGTCCGCGTCGCGCCGCATATTCAGGCGCGAGGCCAGCATGCAGCCAAGGGTGAGCGCCACGAAGGACGAAATCG
>JAJFGM010000672.1 GCA_021776145.1 Kiloniellaceae bacterium
AGTGCCGGAGCCCTTTGCCGATATACTGGAGTTGGAGCGCGAGGCCCTGGGGGAGATCTTTCGCCAATGCGCCTCGCCCCTGTGGGACCAGCTCGTGCGCGCCGTCACCAATTCCGAGCGCGTCTATGTGACCGGATTTCAGACGGTCAGAGGAGTTGCGGAGGATTGCGCCCGGCGGCTCGCGTTGGCGCGCGACGATGTGCAGTTTCTCGCTGCCCATGACGGAATGCTGACGGAATGGTTGGCGACTTCGGTTTCAGAAAAAAGTGGCAAGACCGAATGTCTCATCCTCATCGACGTGGTTCCTTATGCGCGCGAAGCCCCGATCCTGGCGAAGTTCTGCAATACCACCAATCGCTCGCTGGTGATCGTTACCGATGAATTGTGCCATTGGGCCAAGGACCACACGGATTTGGTCATCTATGCCCGCACCCGCAGCGGCCTCTTTCTTGAGTCGACGGTCGCCATGACGGCCGCGCTCAATCTCGTCGTCCACGCGGTTGCCGAAAAGGATTCGGCTGCGATGTCAGCCCGCCTCGATCGCTGGAAATCCGTGGCACGGACGCTGAATCTATTTTAGGACTCTGCTCTACTGCAGCCCCGTATCCACGCGTGCCCCCAGTAAACCGGCCCGAACGCGCAAAGTGACAGAGATCTTGGAGAGCTTGTTCGCCTTTTTGATTACCGGATTTGCCCTCACCGGCAGCCCCGGCCCGGCGACCCTCAGCTTGGCCGCGACCGGCGCGGCTTTCGGTGCGCGCCGCGGCCTGGGTTATATGGCCGGCATCAATACCGGCATTCTGGCCGTCATGGGCCTCACCGCCAGCGGTGTCACCGGGGTGCTGTTGGCGTTACCTGGCGCGGCGCCATTTCTGGTCGGCGTGGCGGCCGCCTATTTCGCCTACCTCGCCTACCGCATCGCCACGGCGCCGCCGCTTGGCGACAGCCAGCGGCAAGGCCGCTCGCCCTCGTTCGCCGCCGGATTTCTGTTGAATCTTGCCAATCCCAAGGCCTATGCCGCGATGACCGCGCTGTTTGGCGGCTTCATTCTGGTCGAGGATCACCTGGCCTTGGATGCCGCGGCCAAGGTGGTGCTTCTTCTGGGGACCGTCGTCACGGTCAATTTGTGCTGGCTGCTGTCCGGCGCGGCGCTGACGCGCTTCTTTCACGATCCCACCATCAGCCGCGTCATCAATTTGATTTTCGCCGGCCTGCTCGTCGCCTCGGTGGTGATCACGCTTTTGCTTTAAGGGCGACAAAGGAGGAGCAATTCTGCCCCGGTAGGAAAACGCGCGCCCTTGGCGAGCGGCTACGCGAATTTCAGTGTGAACGATGGTGCGATTGCGCGGAACATGTTTGGCAGCTTTGCAAAGGACGCTCCGACACTGCTCACCGTTGTGCCTGCATAGTCAATGAAATCACCCCCAGCTCTAACCGAAACCGGCTTGCTTTGGCACAGGACTTTTTTATCCCACCTTGCGTGTGGAACTGGGCCATCACGTCATTCGACGGCGTTTCATGCGTATTTGGGCATTTTTTGCGTTTTGCAAGGCACCGCGTACGGCCGGCACCAGGTGTGACTGGTGCCGGACAGTACTAGGGTCGTGGCTTAGTCGACCGTGTCGAAATACTTCTTGTTGGTTTGCAGCCAAGTCTCGTCCATGAAGTGATCCTGTGAACTGCGCTCGAAGCTCGGCGCCCCTTCGAGCTGCTCTTCGGTGGCCTTGAGGACGAAGACTTCGTTGTCTTCGGTAACCTTCAATTTGTCCAACGGAACCGCGATCTGCTTGTCGCCGAGCCCGAGGAAACCGCCGTGCGAGATGATGGCGTAGGATGTCTTGCCTTCCTTGGTCTCGATCAACAGATCCTCGATTTCGCCGAGCTCTTCATTCTGATAGTTGCGGATGTCGCTGCCGATAATATCTTCCGCGCGCAGTTGGCCCGACACTTCTTGCAAGCTCTTGGCGCCCTTCAGGCGTTCGACTTCCGTGGTCTGCCACGTCTCGTAGGTCACCGTCTTGTCCGCTGACCTTTCAGGGTTCTCGACCATTTCTCTTATGGCCGCGACGACCTCTTGGCAGGCTTCTTCCTGACCGGCCTGCTGTAGGATGTTCGCCGAATTGCGGAGCTGCCGGATTTGACTGCGCATGCCGGTGTCGATCCTGGCGCGGTAGTTATTGTCCGCCATGATCTCGTTATTGTAGGCCATCAAATCATCGGCACACTCGGCCGCGAACGCCGGTGAGGCCAGAAGGAGTGCGCCGGCCGAGACGGCCATCATCAGTTTGGTTTTCATTGTTGGTTTCCTTGAGGTCGAGAATTGGAATGATGTGAAGGCAAAGATTGCAAACGATCCATGCCGAGTGCGGCAATACTGCACTGATCAGTCCAATATTGCCGCGACTACGGCCAGGACGGCGATCGATTAGGCCAGGGAGCGTTCCCAACTGTTGACTTGGCGTTCCGCCTCTTCGCGTGCGATGCCGTACCGTTCCTGGATACGACCGACGAGTTGATCGCGGTGTCCTTCGATCTCGGTTATTTCGTTGTCAGTGAGATCTCCCCACTGTTCTTTGACCTTGCCTTGGAATTGCGTCCAATTGCCTTTGATTTGGTTCCAGTTCATTTGGCGTTCTCCTGATGTTTGTTGTGCCTATTCTGTAAACGGCAAAGAGCGGAAGATGTTCCCGAGGTTTTTTTCCAGGCGGATTTTTCCTGCGCGGAGCCTTATGCCGAGCAGTCTGTGGCGGCGCGGGGAGTTAGGCAGGTCGGTCTGACAAATGGCGCCGTCGGCCCCGAAATGAGTCTACGGGCGCCGCGCTGCCGCAAGCGCTACCCTATTGCCACCTACAGCAGATCGAGTTGCGTCTTCGATTTGTCGCTGTTGTCATCGACGTGAGCTTAGCGGAATTTATGGCTGGACAGGCGTGGCCGCAAAGGCCTGCGAGAGGCCGGCGGCATGGGTTCGGCGCCGACCTGTCGCGGCCGGGAATTGCCGGCGTGCCGGCTTTCGTGATTTCGCGTGCCTTGCTCACGCAATGTCGTCACGGCCCGCGGGCTTCGCGCCCGCGGATCTGTGGCAGCGGTTGGGGGCGTGTATAGGTGTGCCAAATCATCTCCACCCAAACGACCCGTCGGTTGCAGACCCCGTGCCGTTTGGAACTGCTGGATGGCATAGGCTGTCTTTGGGCCAAAAAAGCCGTCGATTGCACCCGGGTCGTAGCCGAGCCGGGCCAGGCGCGATTGCGCCGCGCGCACCTCGCTTGCCGCCGGGGCGATGTTAGATGACTCCAGTGGTGCCGTGCCGGGCATCGCATCGGCCGGCACTCCAGCCAACTCCGGAGGTCGTTCCCCGATTTCGCGCGTGTCGGCGGCCGTGGGGCGAGGCGGCGGCGGAACCCCGGTCGCGGTTATTCGGTCCGCCTTGCCCTGTTCACCTGCCCCGCGCGATTCGATCAGCTTCTTGGGTTCGGCGGTGAAAAGGGCGATGCCGGGGTCATCTTTCGCCACCGCTGCCGCCAACTCTTTCGAAGCAAGGGGAACCGCGCAAGTTCCAAGGCCGCCGCGTTCGGCGCCGCAGACCCTGGGTCCGAATACATAACTGGGAGTCAAATCCGGCGGCAAGATTTCTTGCCCGATCGACGAAGGCGAAGATACCAGGAAGATAGCGAGAACGGTCGCACAGACGGTGAGGCGAAGCTGGTTTATCAGCGCCGCTGGTATGAGAGAGGCAATCATTGTACTTCGGGCCTGTTCGCGTTGAGAGCATTTGCTGTTTGGGCGGCGCGGGTGCACCGCTTGCGCTTCGAGGGTTCGGTATCTTGCCTTTAGTGCACCACGATTTTTTCTTCCATTGCGGAAATCAGGGCACCCAAACCCTCACGTGTGGCAAAGCCGCGAAATTCGCCTTGGAATGTTTGAACAACGCTCGCCCCCCTGATGACGATATCGATAATTTCGATGTCGTTGCCGAGATCGCGCACGAGCCAACCGACTTCTCCCACATGAAGCCCGAACTGGACGACGCTGGTGGTCACACGAGAGTCCTGATGATCGAGCATCTTCGCCCCCGTGACATGAAATGACATCGGCGTGCTGCCCTCCAACTTGCCGCGAAGATGGTTGATGAGGTAGCGTCGAAAAGCATCGCGGAAACGGGCTTTCTCCCTCGGTTTGGCCTTATCCCAATGATTGCCGAGCACCATTTTACTCATGAACTCCGCACCGAAAGCTTCCGCGAATAACTCGTTCAGGCGCAGGCTGCGAATTCGCTCCGAGATTTCCGGGTTATAAAGCACCTCAACGGCCTCGTTGCTGATCGCGGTGACGTAAATGGCTGAATCCCTGGCTTGGGGGTCGATGCGATTCGCCAAGCTCTGCGCGGCTGTGAGCGACAAAGCCAAGACAACGACGGCAGCGAAAAGCTTTTGCATTGGTTGTTTCCCGTGGAAGGGCGGCGTGGAAGTACTCCTGACCTGGAAGTACGCCCGAGAAGCGCGCGCCTGGAGAACAACACCGAGGCTGACCTTTTGTTCCCTAAATCGCTGCCCACGCCGGTTACGGGGCGCAAAACGATGGCCCGGGCGGGCTGCCGGTTCCGATGGGCACTACATCAAATAGTTAGAGCAGTTTCACCGGGCCAATAGATCGCCGCTTGCCATTCCATGTGACCCGGATCTGCCTAGGGATTCTACGCGCGGCGGAACTAAGGAGGGAAATCAGGCCCGTGGTGCCGCGGTGACCTTGCATGGTGGACGCTCGGCCGGATGGAACCATCGGCCCGCTGGGGCGTTGCTGAGTCGGGCACTGACATTCTATTCACCGGTATCGGGGTTTCGACAATGTGGAAAATTCTCGCTGTGACTGTCGTTTTGCAGCTTGTCTTCGCTGGAACGCCTGCAAATGCAGCAAAAATCGAACCTAGGGCGAAAGATGCCGCTCACTATGTCGCGGCCTTCACCAGCCAAGCCGCTGAAATCCTCTACCATCCTGACTATTCAGATCGAGTTCGTGAAATTCGGCTACGCGATCTCTTCAGGTCGGCGGTGGGCGCGGAGTCCATGTCCGAGCTCATTCTTGGAGAATTCTGGGAGTCGGCGAGCAGGGTTCGCCAAGAGAGATTCCGCGATGCTTTTCGCAGCTACATTGTCGAGCATTTGTTGGACAAAATCGACGCGGATGTCGAGGTGTCATTCGTTGTCAAGGACGCGGTCATGCTGAATCAGCGAGACGCACGGGTCACAACCAGCGTCGTAAGTTACGGCATGGAGGTTGCCGAGATCGCGTGGACCGTTCGTGATCGGGGCAGCGATCTCAAGATTTTCGATATCGTGCGCGGTGGGGTCAGCCTGGTTCGCACATTCCGCTCCGAATTTCGCAGCTACGTTGCGCAAAAAGGGATGGATGAATTGGTTATGGTGTTAGTGAGAAAGACAGCTTCGCGGTGAGATCGGCCGCCGCCCGCGCTCTGCTTGCTGTGGCGGCCAATTCCGCGCTCGGCGATGTCGCGCGATTCCAGTTATTCACAAAGCATCCGTTTTGTTGAGAAAGCCCCGAGAGAGCTAACAAGAGGATAATGCCACCCTACTCTTACAAGACGCGGACATCATCACGGCAGCCGGCGGGCCTATTCCTCGCAAGCGGTGGATTGGCTGAATTGCGTCAACCAGAAATGGCATTCCGGTGGCGAGGGAATCTTGCACGCAACGAGATGCAATCGTCTGGACCGCAGCAGCTCGTTGAACGTTATCTCATGACACCAGCCGCCACGCCCTCGGTCCCGGCAAACGCTGAAAGCTTTCGGGGGCTGGGCCGGATCCCGTCGAGCTTTGCTCGAGCCGTGAGCCAGATCAACAGGCTATTTCCAGTTTGCGACAGTTTTCGTCTGTCGTTGCGCTACGTCAAACCCGGCTCGAGCGGGTTGTGCTACAAGATGCCTTGTGGTGAGTTATTTGCGGGCAGAGAGCAGCGATGACAAAGCAACAGAACAGCGGCAAACTTTCACCCGACCAGGTCGGTCACGACGATTTGGAGTCCAAGCCGGTGAATGAGGAGACCGCCGAGGAACTACCGGGCTGGCTTGGCAAGGGATTGCGCGATCTTTATGATGAAGTTCTATTAGAACCTGTGCCCGACGACTTTAAGAAGCTGCTGGAAGAGCTCGCCAAAAAAACCAGCAAGTAAGTATGCTCAGGTGCCCAGGGACGAAGTGGTCGACCGCCGGGACATGTCTGAGAGTTTTTCACAACAGATCATAGCGTTTCTGCCTGCGCTAAGGGCTTTCGCGACGTCGTTGTGCGGCAACCGAAGCCGTGCTGACGATCTCGTGCAGGAGACGATTGCGAAAGCATGGGCGCGGCAGGAAAGTTTCAAGCCCGGCAGCAACATGAGGGCCTGGCTTCACACGATCCTGCGCAATCATTTTTTCAATCTGCGTCGTGTCGAGAAGCGTGTGGTGGAGGATTCCGAGGGCCACTTCGTCGAACACCTATCGGTGGGAGCCGCACAAGACAGCAACTTGGAGTTTAGAGACCTGCGCCGCGCGTTGGCTCAATTGACGGACGAGCAACGCGAAGCTCTCATTTTGGTTGGCGCTGGCGGCTTTAGTTATCAAGAGGTTGCGGACATATCCGGCGCCGCGGTCGGCACAGTAAAAAGCCGCATAAACCGTGGCCGCGTAAGGTTGGCCGATTTGATGGATGGCGGTATTGACGGCGAGATCAGGTCGGGAGAAATGAACCTGGGCCGCGCAAAGTCGGACCGGTCGGCTTTGGACGGGGACTGAGCGCACTTCACCGGGGTGTCATTGGGCCGAGCGCCCGACAGCCTCCTATGCGTCTTCCGTCCTGTGCGTCTCCATGGCCGGTAGCTTTCCTTCGCTCGTTCCAGTCACCCCGCGGTTATAAAGAATGACCGTTGGACGCTCCTGCGCCGCCTATGCCGCCAGGGCATTCCACCCTAACGCCGCGGGCGCACACTTGCGCTTGCCAGTGGCTGTGAGTCCAAAATCCACAGCCGTTGGCACGCATCGTGCGGTCAGCGAGGCGTATCGGTCGCTTTGACCGCAACAACGCGGCGGACGTCCGCGTTCAGAAAGAGCGATATGGAACTCAGCCTTTCGACGTTGTCGCTATAGGCCCGGAGAACGACCAGGATCGGCACCGCCATCAAGGCGCCCGGCACACCCCAGAGCCATGCCCAAACGAAAATGAAGACGAAGATCGCAACCGGATTGATCGTCAGCTTCCTTCCCAGTGTCGTGGGCGTCAGAAACTGCGCTTCGAGGGTGTTTATGCCAAGATAAATGAGCGGCGCCGCGATGGTGACTGAAAGGGAATCCTGTGAAATCAGCGCCACCAATGCGATCATGCTGGCACCGATAAGTGCACCGACGTAGGGGATGAAATTCAGCAGGCCGGCCATAAGGCCCCAAAGAATGGCGTTGGGTATACCCAAGGCCCAAAGCGCCAGCGCGATTGCGGTTCCCAGCGCTAGGTTGATGACGCATATGGTGATGATGTAGCTCGAGGCGTCGTTCTCGATTTGCTTCATGATTTTCAAAACTCGCTTTTTCTCCCCGAGGCCGGGGAACAGCGCCACGATGCGCTCCTTGAAGAGGTCGCCGGACGCCAGGAGAAAAAACAACAGCACCGCTATGATTGCGAGCTGCATGACGAGCGTTTGAATGGATTCGAAGAGCTGTGCCGAGAGTGTCGGCCGCTGGATCGTGACCTCCGAGACGTCTTGCCCTCCGAGGCCGGCCTTTTTTGCCAGCTCGTCCACCTCTTTTGTTGCTTGTTGGACTTCTTGCACCGGTTGCAGGATATCCTGCAGCTTGTCCTTGACCTGCCAGGTGATGGTGGGGAGGCGGTCGACCCAATCCGCTATCGGCGCGCTCAGTAAGATTGTCGAAAACACCAAGCCGCATGATAGCAACAATACGATCGCGCCAGCGCTGATCGGGGTCGGGACGCCACGCGCTTGGAGGCGGCGGCAGACAGGCGAAAGGACGATCTTCAATAAAGCCGCCGCGACGAGTGGGATCAACAGGGAAGCGGCGAAATAGACCGTGTAGAAGACGGCGAGAAACAGGAGGCCATAGGCAGGAAGCATCAAACCCGCCGTTCCTTTGGCACGCCACCGTTGCGACGCCTCGCCGCTCATTGGCGCATTGTCGCCAGTTTCGATTTCGGGCTCGTTCTGCTGCGGCGTTAGTTCGAGTTTCAAGCTAAAATTCCCTGTAAGTCGATTGGGCCGATCGACGCTCGGCCGGGCCGGGTTGCCTGAGCGCTGCTACCTTCGGAGTGTCGATTACCGTTTGTGCGACAGACCCGTCACTTTGCTCACGGGGCAGCGGCTCGACGGCCGGGCTCGATCTCGCCCCGCATTAGATTTCCGCCGTAGCCTCTCCGTCCTATTGGGTCAGTGTGGTCGTCGAAACGAGTGGCCTCGGTCAATTCAGCAAAGGTCCACTGTGGGATCGGCCGCAACTGGCGCGTCATCAAGAGTACTTTGTGGCCGCGCATATGCCCTTAACAGTAAAACATCGCTGGCGCCGAGAAGTTCCCCCGAGAGGCGTTGATTGTGTTTCCGGCGGGCGCACTGGACGACCGCTCCCAGCAGGGGCCCGTCCGACGGAGACCGTCACGCCCGCTCGCCACAATTTTTTTTGGATACCGCCGCCAAGCTGGTGCGTCTTCTGGAAACCGTCATCACGGTCAACCTGGCCTGGACGCTGTCCGCCGCGGCGCTGAACGACTCGAATGCGATCCGGCAATTGGCGCCCGCGACCAGGACAGCGACCACTATACCAAAACCTGCTGGTAATACGTTAGCATTGCTCGACTGGGCCGTGGTCCGTCCGGGGGTAAGGGGGAGCATAGGCGTGACATTGTTTCTGCACGGGGCGTTCACCGGTACGCGGTTTGTGGTATGGGGCGAGACGCCCGCCAATCAAGCGAGCCCTGTCACCAAGCCCCGTGGCCGGCAGCCGAAGGTGCCGCCGCTCTCGCCGTTCGATCCCGGGCCGGAAGTCTTGGCCGCGGCCCTTCGCGATGGCTGGCCGCAAATCGAGAGCCCGCCGGTCGACCAGGCGGTCGTCTGGTTACCCTCGAAGGGACTTAGGCCGCTGGCCTCGCGTTCCCTGATCGAGAGCCCGCCGGAAGCGACGGACGTGATCACGATCGCGCCATGGAGGGTCTCCGCCCTGAGCTTGCCGATGCTGGACGCGGTTCATCTGCTGAGCCGCTGTGCAGGCAGGAGCCGCCTTGCGACGGGTGTTTTCGCGGCTGACGATCTGGCGTTCTGGGTCGAGGTTTTACGCTTTGCCGGCGCCCTGGTGGCGCGCGGCAGTTTCCTTCCCGATCTGATCGAAGAAGACAAGGTTTTCCGAGCGCGTTGGTACCCGGTCGTGCTGGGCAAGGAACGCGGCGTTCAAGCCCGACTGGTGGAAGCGATGCCCGACGCCTGCCGGGCGGTTGGGCAGGGCCCAGCTCCGCCGGAAAGCAGTCGGGCCGCCCTATTGGCTGACTTCCTGGACGCCGCCGTGGACAGCCTCGTGCGCCTCGCCGCGGTACCGAAAGTAGTGCACTCGACGGCGGCACAGCTGAGACGGAGTATCGCTGCACGGTCCAAGGTGACTGCACCAGACACCCTTGACGACCGTTGGCTGGCGGCCTTGTGCAGCGCCGAACCCCGGGTCGATGCAAGTCTGGAGGAGCTTGTTGCGTTGCGCCAGCGCTGTCGCGAGTGGCGCCGGCCGGTGGCGGTTGTTCACGAGGGGCCATTCCGTCTGTGTTTTCGCCTCGAAGAGCCGGCTCCTGAGCTCGCAGAGCCGGCCCCTGAGGAAGGCGAGGGTGAACGGCCCTGGAGTCGCGGCGACGCGGCCTGGACTCTCCGCTACCTGATCCAATCCAACAGCGACCCTAGCCTCATTGTGCCGGTCGCCGAGGCATGGCACGCCCGAGGCCGGGCGGCGGCAGCGTTCAAGGCGGATGGCTTCGATGTCCGGGACTTCTTGCTGTCGTCCTTGGGACGAGCGTTGCGGCTCTGCCCCATTCTACAGGATAGCTTGCACGGCGGCCTTCCCGATATCCACGTCACCGACGCCGCCGGTGCCGTGTCGTTCCTTACCGATTATGCGCTTATCCTCGAACAAGCGGGTTTCGGTGTGCTGCTGCCGGCATGGTGGACGGCCAAGGGAACCAAGCTGCGCCTCTCCACCCGCGCGGAGGTCAAGACGTCGAAGATGCAGGGCGGCAATGGTCTCTCGCTCGACGACGTCGTTCGATTTGACTGGCAAGTCGCACTGGGAGACCAGAGCCTGTCGCGCGCGGACCTGATGGCGCTGGCCAAGCTGAAGGCGCCTCTGGTCCGCGTCCGTGGCCAATGGGTCTTGCTTGACGCCGAGGAAATCAAGGATGCGATAGCCCGTCTTAAGCGCAAGGACAAGAGGCTCACGGGCCGTGATGCGCTGCGCATCGCCTTGGGTGGGCCAGCCGGTGAAGACAGCATGGTATCCGCCGGCGTCGAGGTGCGGGGCTGGATCGCCGATGTCCTCGCCCGTCTCGAAAACCGGGACACCATAGAGCCCCTGCCGCTGCCCAATACTTTCGAGGGTGAACTCAGGCCGTACCAGGAGCGGGGGTATGCATGGCTGCAGTTTCTGCGTCACTGGGGGCTTGGCGGCTGCCTCGCCGATGACATGGGGCTCGGCAAGACGGTACAAACTCTGGCGCTGATCCTTTACGACCGGGAGAAATCCGAGGACAGGACGCCGGTCCTGCTGGTTTGTCCGACCTCGGTAATCGGCAATTGGCAGCGCGAGGCGGTCCGCTTCACGCCGGGTCTGGCGATCATGGCTCATCATGGCGGCGCCCGCGGCCGTGGCGCGGCCCTGCGCAAAAAGGCCTTCAAGCACGATGTCGTAATCACCAGCTACGCCCTGCTTCAACGCGACATCGCGGCACTGGAGGCCGTGTCCTGGAAAGGCGTCATCCTCGACGAAGCGCAATACATCAAGAATTCGGCGACCAAGCAGGCGCGTGCCGCGCGCGGGCTGTCGGCTGGCTATCGCATCGCGCTCACCGGCACGCCGGTGGAGAACAACGTTGGCGATCTCTGGTCGATCATGGAGTTCCTCAACCCGGGGCTTCTCGGCAGTCAGACGGATTTCAAGCGCCGCTTTTTCCTGCCCATCCAGACGAACAGCGATGCCCAGGCCATCGAGCGGCTCAAGACGCTGACCGGCCCATTCATTCTGCGCCGCTTGAAGAGCGACAGGACGATCATCGACGATCTTCCCGAAAAGATGGAGATGAAGGTCTATTGCAACCTGACCCGGGAGCAGGGCTCGCTCTATGCCGCCGTGGTGGATGAGGCCATGGAGGCCCTGACAGCGGCCGACGGCATCCAGCGCAAGGGCGTGGTGCTGGCGACGCTTTCCAAGCTCAAACAGGTGTGCAACCACCCGGCCCAGTTCCTCGGCGACAATTCGGCCCTGCCCGGTCGCTCGGGCAAGCTGGCGCGGCTCGTCGAGATGCTCGAGGAAGTCCTGGCGGCCGGTGATCGTGCCCTGGTGTTCACTCAGTTCACGGAGATGGGCGAGATTATCAAGAGCCACTTGCAGGAGACTTTTGGCGAAGAGGTTCTGTTCCTCCACGGCGGTGTGACCAAGACGAAGCGGGACCGCATGGTGGAGAGCTTTCAAGGCGGCGCGGCCTCGGTCTTCCTGCTTTCCCTCAAGGCTGGCGGCACCGGATTGAACCTGACCGCCGCCAATCATGTCTTTCACTTCGACCGCTGGTGGAACCCGGCGGTGGAAAATCAGGCCACGGACCGGGCCTTCCGCATCGGCCAGACGCGCCGGGTGCAGGTGCACAAGTTCCTCTGCCTCGGCACGCTGGAAGAAAAGATCGACGAGATGATCGAGCGCAAACAGGCGGTCGCCTCGGCGGTCGTGGGTGCTGGCGACGCATGGTTGACCGAACTGACAACAGAGCAGTTGAGCGGCATACTAAAGCTGCAAGCCGATGCGATTGGAGGATAGCATGGATGGCGACTTGGATGGCCCCGACCCCAACGACCCCGACCCCAACGACCCCGACGACCTCGATCTGGACGAGCTCGATGCGGACGAGTTCGATGCGGAAGACTTCGAGGAGGAGATGCGACGCCAAGAGGCGTATGAGCGGTCCCCCGCCGGCATCGCCGAGCAGAACAGCGCCATGCTGCGGCGGCAGAATGATTTCCGCCTGGCGGCGGACGCGGTGACCGCGGCCTGGAGCGAACACCCCGATGTCGAAGCCGTGGCGCTGTTCGGCTCGGTGGCGGTCCCGCTGTGGAAGGAAGTGCCGCGGTTCCGCACCTACCGGCGGGCCGGTATCGTCATTTGGCACGAATGCAAGGACCTGGATCTTGCCCTGTGGCTATCGCCTGGCTGCGAGCTCGGTGCCTTGCGCAAGGCGAAGAGCCGGGCTTTGAACGCGATGTTCAACCAGACCGGGGTCGGCGTGGCGTCCCATCAGTTGGATATCTTCGTGCTGGCACCCGGCAGCGACAGCTATCTCGGCCGCTTGTGCGACTTCGCCCAATGTCCCAAGCACAAACCGGAATGTCTGGTTCCCGGTTGTGGCGCTGTCGCGTTCTTGCGGCAGCACGAGGGTTTCGTATTGAACCCGCGGGCCTTGGCGCCGGGTCGGGCCGTGCGGCTGTTCGACCGGAACAGCGGCGTGTTGCAAAAGGCCGCCGAGCTTCCGCCCTCGGGGCAAGAGGAGAACCGAGATGGCACCATGGTATGAGTACGGCGATTATCCCTCCGGTCCGCGCGCGGCCAAGGGCGGCATCAAGGCGCACAGCAAGCGCGGTGCTTTTGCCTCGACGTGGTGGGGCCAGCGCTGGATCGCCACATTGGAGTCCTTCGACATCGGCGCCCGCCTCGGACGCGGGCGCAGCTATGCCCGCAAAGGTCAGGTGACGTCCCTGGAGATCGGCAAGGGGCGGGTGACGGCCAAAGTACAGGGTTCGCGGATGTACCCCTATTCGGTATCCATCACGATGAAGCCGATTGCGACGGCCCAGTGGAAAAAGATAGCCAAGCACGCCTCGGAAAACCTGCTTGTGGCCGTCAAGCTCATGGCCGGCGAGATGCCGCCGGAGATTGAGGAGGTATTCGCCGATCTCCGCGAGCCCTTGTTCCCGGCCAACGAGATAGACTTGGCGACCCGGTGCAGCTGCCCCGACTGGTCGAACCCCTGCAAGCATGTGGCCGCCGTCTACTACCTGCTGGCCG
>JAJFGM010000673.1 GCA_021776145.1 Kiloniellaceae bacterium
CGCAATTTCGCCGGTCCAGGCCGACCAGTTTATTCCCGTGACGCTTTATGACACGGGACCCTATGCGGTCAACGGTCAGCCTTTCATGGATGGTTTTGTCGACTATCTGCAAATGCTCAACGCGCGTGACGGCGGCATCAACGGTGTCAAGCTGTCGTGGGAGGAATGCGAGACAGGCTACAAGCCCGACCGCTTCGTCGAATGCTACGAGCGCCTGAAGAACCAGGGCGATAAGGGCGCTTCGCTGTTCAATCCCCTGGGCACCGGCCTCACCTACGCGGTCATCGAACGCGCGCCGGAAGACAAGATTCCGATCATCTCGCTCGGCTATGGTCGCACCGACGCCTCGGACGGGCGGGTCTTCCCCTACATCTTCCCGCTGGTTACCAACTACTGGAGCCAGAGCACGGCCAAGATCAAGTTCATCGGCTCACGCGTCGGCGGCATGGACAAGCTGAAGGGCTTGAAGATCGCCAACGTCCATCACGACTCGGCCTATGGCAAGGAAACCGGTCCTGTGCTTGCCAAGCAGGCCGAAATGTACGGTTTCGAGGTCAAGCACTTCCCGGTCACCCACCCGGGTCTCGACCAGAAGGCGACCTGGTTGCAGCTGCGCCAGTACGAGCCCGACTATGTGATCCTGCGTGGCTGGGGCGTGATGAACCAGACGGCCATCAAGGAAGCCGCCCGGATCGGCTTCCCGCGCGATAAGATGGTCGGCGTTTGGTGGAGCTGCGCCGAACAGGACACGGTGCCGGCCGGCGACGCGGCAAAGGGTTACATCTGCGCCGGCTTCCATGCCGCCGGCAAGGACTTCCCGGTCATCGCCGACATCGAAAAGCACGTCTATGCCAAGGGCGACGGCGCCGGTCCGGATAAGGCCATCGGCACTATCCTGTGGAACCGCGGTGTCGTGAACGCGATCCTCTCTGTCGAGGGCATCAAGACGGCCCAGGCCGAGTACGGCAACGAAGTGATGAGCGGCGAGCAGGTGCGTTGGGGTCTCGAAAACATGGACCTTACCGCCGACTACATCGCCAGCCTGGGCGCCACCGATCTGGTGCCGCCGTTGAAGTTGTCCTGCCTCGACCATGAAGGCGGTGGCGGCGTCAAGTTCCAGCAATGGAACGGCACTGGCTGGGACATCATAACCGACTGGATCGAAACCGATCAGTCGATCGTCCGCCCGATGATCGAAGCCTCGGCCGCCAAGTACGCCGCCGAGAAAGGCATCACCCCGCGCACTTGCAGCTGAGCCGGGGCGAAAGAGTAACAAGCATGGCTACGAACGGGCCCCTTTTAGAGGTCAATAACATCGAGGTCATCTACGACCGCGTGATCTTGGTCCTGAAAGGGGTCTCGTTGGAAGTACCCGAGGGGGGCATAGTCGCCCTCCTCGGCGCCAACGGCGCCGGCAAAACAACGACGTTGAAGGCGATTTCGAACCTGTTGCGAGCCGAACGTGGCGAGGTCACCAAGGGCTCCATCGAATTCCAAGGCGGCCGCGTCGATGCCTTGACGCCCAACGCCCTGGTCAAGGCCGGTGTTATCCAGGTCATGGAAGGCCGACATTGTTTTGAACACCTGACCATCGAAGACAACTTGATGACCGGTGCCTACACGCGCCGCGATGGGCGCGCCGCCGTGCAGCGCGATCTGGAGAAGGTCTACGACTATTTTCCGCGTCTCAAGGAGCGGCGCGGCAGCCTGGCTGGCTACACCTCGGGCGGTGAGCAGCAGATGTGCGCCATCGGTCGCGCCTTGATGAGCCGCCCGAAGATGATCCTGCTCGACGAACCCTCGATGGGTCTGGCGCCGCAACTGGTGGAGTCCATCTTCGAGACCGTCAAACGGCTGAATGAAGAGGAAGGCGTCTCATTCCTGCTCGCCGAGCAAAACACCAATGTGGCGCTGAAGTACGCCAAATACGGCTACATACTGGAAAGCGGCCGAGTCGTGCTCGACGGCGACGCGCAAAAACTGCGCGACAACGAGGACGTCAAGGAATTCTACCTCGGCCTGTCGAGCAGCGGGCGCCGCAGCTTTCGCAACGTCAAACATTACAAGCGGCGCAAACGCTGGCTTTGAGCCGGCGCTGCGCGATCAGGTAGAGACACGCGAACATGGAACACTTCGACCGCCTGGAAACCCGCAGCGCCGAAGACCGCGAAGCCGACCTTTTCGAGCGCCTGCCGCAACAGCTGGCCACGGCAAAAGCCGCGGCGGCCTACTTCACCAAGCTCCTGGCGGACGTCGACACCTCGACGATCACCGACCGCGCCGCCCTTGCCGGCCTGCCGGTGACCCGCAAGGGCGACCTTCTGACCCTGCAGCCAGCCGCCCCGCCTTTCGGCGGCTTGGCGACGATCGCGGCCGGGCAGGCGGCGCGGCTATTTGCCTCGCCCGGGCCTATCTATGACCTGGAAACCGACGGCCCCGACTATTGGGGCTCGGCGCGGGCGCTCTTTGCCGCCGGGTTTCGCGCCGGTGACATCCTACACAACAGTTTTTCCTATCACTTGAGCCCCGGCGCCTGGATCATCGATGGCGGTGCCCGTGCCATGGGCTGCGCGGTCATTCCGGCCGGCACGGGCAACAGCGAGCAACAGGTTCAGACAATTGCCCATTTGCGACCCCAGGGCTTTGCCGGCACCCCCGACTATCTCAAGATCCTGCTCGACAAGGCCGACGAGATCGGGGTCGACTGCAGTTCGATCACCAAAGGCCTGGTTTCCGGCGGCGCTCTTTTTCCGGCGCAGCGCGCCGCCTATGCCGAGCGCGGCGTCAAGATCCTACAGGCATACGCCACGGCCGATCTTGGCCTCGTTGCTTACGAATCGGTGGCCGACGAAGGCTTGCTGGTGGCCGAGAACATCATTCTCGAAATCGTCCGGCCCGGCACCGGCGACCCGGTGGCCGCGGGCGAAGTTGGCGAAGTGGTTATCACCAAACTCGATCCCGCCTACCCACTGCTCCGCTTCGGCACCGGCGACCTTTCGACCATGCTCGTAGGCCGCAGCCCTTGCGGCCGCACCGCATCGCGCATCAAGGGCTGGATGGGACGAGCCGACCAGGCCGCCAAGGTGCGCGGCATGTTCGTGCAGCCGTCGCAGATTGCGCTCGTCGTCAAGCGCCACGCAGAAATCCTCAAGGCCCGCCTGGTTGTCGGACGCGAGGGTGACAATGACTCCATGGCCTTGCATTGCGAAAGCGAGATAAGCGACGTCGCCCTGGCCGCCGAGATCGGCGAGACCCTGCAGTCCTGCTGCAAGCTGCGCGGTAGCGTGGTCCTGGTGGCGCCAGGTTCGCTGGCCAATGACGGCATCGTCATCGAAGACCAGCGCACTTATGACTAAGAACTTCCCCGCCGACTGAGAGCTTCCCTGCGAGCCATAGCTTGGGCGCGAACTAGAGCAGATCCGGGTCACATGGAATCGCAAGCGGCGATCCATTGACCCGGTGGATCTGCTCTAACTATTTGATGTAGGGCGGATTCACATGTTTTGTCGGAACCACTTTATGGTTCCGACAAAACATGATCCGCACTAGCCCCGCGAACGATTGGGCTCTTGTGCGATCACGCAACGTCGCGACCTCCGGTCCTGTTTGAGGGGCGCCGCGGGAATCACAATCTTGCCCTAGTTGCGGCCAGATCCCACCGCATTCATCTCCTAGATTACTTAGCAACGGAGACTTCCCCTCTCTGTTGAGGTGGCCCAGCCTGCCTCGCATTCTGCCCCCCGAAGAGGCTGGACACTTTGAGGGCGGCCGCAAATCCCGACGTTGCGGCCGCCCTCTTTATTTTCGCTCCCCTCTTAATGCCCGATAGCGCGAACAAGTCCCCCGGCCAGGTTGTTCCGGCGGTTGCGGCGCTGTTGCCGTGCAAGGGATTTCTGCTATATCTGCGACTTTCCAGCGACCGCGCGAGGCGCGCTCCTTGCGTCCCATGTCTTCGACAACCCCGACAACCGCCGCATGACTGTCTTTCAGGGCAGCGAATTGGCGTGTGTGCGTGGTGGCCGACAGATTTTTCATGCGTTGGACTTCCGTCTCGCAGACGGCGAAGCCCTGCTCTTGACCGGGCCGAACGGCAGCGGCAAGTCGAGCCTGTTGCGCTTGCTTGCCGGTCTATTGCAGCCGAGCGCCGGCAGCCTGACCTGGGACGATCGACCGCTCCGCGACGAAGAGGCCGAGGCAAAGGTCGCGATCCACTATTTGGGGCATCAGGACGCGGTCAAACCAGTGCTGACGGTCGAGGAGAATCTGCATTTCTGGGCCCTTCTGCGCGGCGGCGACGCGCAGGGCGTGATCCAGGCCTTGGACCATTTCGGGCTGCGGCCCCTGGCCGCCACCGCCGGCCGCTTGCTGTCATCAGGGCAGCGCCGCCGCCTTGCCCTGGCGCGTCTGCTGGCCAGCCCTGCCCGGCTGTGGTTGCTCGACGAACCCTCGGTCGGACTTGATCAGGCCTCCGTCCAGCGCCTTTCCAAGGCCATCGCCACGCATCGTCACGAGGGCGGCCTGGTCATCGCCGCGACGCATAGCGAACTCGATATCGGCGATTGCCAGCATCTGCGGCTGGAGGAGTTTCAGCTCGGATCCCAACCGGAGCTTGTCTGGTGAAGTCTTTTGCCAGCATCGCCGGCCGCGACTTGCGCCTGGCTCTACGACAGCGCTCAGAGGCCGGCATGGTGGTCCTGTTTTTCGCCCTGACCGCGGCGCTCTTTCCTTTCGGTATCGGACCCGAACCCAACGTCCTGGCACGCATCGGACCCGGCGTTATCTGGGTGACCGCCCTCTTGTCGGTGCTGCTGTCCCTGGAGCGCCTGTTCCTTGCCGACTACGAGGACGGCTCGCTGGAACTATTGGTATTGTCGCCGATGCCGCTGGAGCTTGCCGTGCTTGCCAAAACCTTGGCACACTGGTTGACTACCGGCCTGCCGGTCATCGCCGCGACGCCCCTCATCGCCTTGCTCTACAACATGGACAGCACCGGATTGCCGGTCATGTTGCTGGCCATGGCGCTCGGCACCCCGAGCCTGAGTCTGGTCGGCGCCGTTGGCGCCGCCCTTGCCCTCGGGGCACGGCGCGGTGGTGTGTTGATTCCGCTGCTCGTCCTGCCGCTCTATGTTCCAGCGCTGATCTTCGGCGTCGGCGCCACCGATGCGGCGCTCGTCGATCTCTCCGCCAAGCCGCACCTCCTGCTGCTCGCCGCCCTGCTTTTGGTCATGCTGCTTGTCAGTCCGCTGGCCGCCGCGGCCGCCTTGCGACGCGCTTTCGGATGACCCTGCGGTCGGACACGCTTGGCTGATTTGGCGCAATGACTTGTGATCGAAGCGTGAGACATAATGCCCCTGGTTTACCGATCGAAAATGCTTAGGTTCTGGTAATGCATCGATTTGCCAATCCACGCCAATTCACCAAATTGGCCGACGCCATCCTGCCCTGGACCGCCGTCGGCGCGGGTCTCTGCCTGATTGTCGGACTCTATCTCGGGCTTTTCGCCTCGCCGGCCGACTACCAGCAGGGCGAATCCGTGCGCATTATGTACGTCCATGTCCCATCGGCCTGGATGGCGCTGTTCGTTTACATGGTGATCGCCGGCGCCAGTGTAGCGGCGCTGATTTGGCGGCACCCCCTGGCCGATCTCGCGGCCAAGGCTTCGGCTCCGATCGGCGCGGCCTTTGCCTTTCTCACGCTCGTCACCGGCTCGCTGTGGGGCAAACCCATGTGGGGCGCATGGTGGGTCTGGGACGCGCGCCTGACCTCGATGCTGGTGCTGTTCTTCCTCTACCTCGGCCACATCTCCTTGATGAACGCCTTCGAAGACCAGGCCCGCGGCAATCAGGCCGCGGCAATCCTGGCCCTGGTCGGCGTCATCAACATCCCGATCATAAAGTTCTCGGTCGACTGGTGGTCGACCCTGCACCAGCCAGCCTCGGTGATCCGCATGGACGGGCCGAGCATCGACAGCTCGCTGCTGTGGCCGCTTTTGGTCATGGCCTTAGGTTTCAAGCTCTACTACGTCAGCCTGGTTCTTTTGCGTATCAAGAGCGAACTGATCGCCGCCCGCGCCTGGGCCCTGGGGCTGGCGCGCACGCAAACGACTTAAGGACCGGCAGCGCGTGCATCGGCACGCGCGGACCCGCTGAGGCTGGGGCATGGAAGGATTTGGGATGTTCTTCGAAATGGGCGGGTACGCGGGCTTTGTTTGGCCGGCCTTTGGCCTCACCGCTGTCGTCATGGTCGCATTGGTGGTCTCGACGCTGCGCCAACTGGCGCAGAATCGCCGCCGATTGGAGATGTTGGAAACCGCACAAGCTTCCCAGAAACGAGGCCTGAAGTGACCCGCAAGCGCCGCCGCATCTATATCATTCTTGCTGGTGTGCTGCTGTTCGGCAGTGCCGCGGCGCTGGTGCTGACCGCCTTCGAGGATGCGGTGATCTATTTTCATTCGCCAAGCGATGTGATCGCCAAACCGCCACCACCGGGCCGCGGCATTCGCCTGGGCGGGCTCGTCGAGGAGGAGTCAGTCCAGCGCCAGGACGATGGACTGACCGTGACGTTTCGTATCACCGACCTCAGCGAATCCGTGCCGGTCACCTATCGTGGCATCCTGCCCGACCTATTTCGCGAAGGACAGGGCGTGGTCACCGAGGGTACACTTGGCAACGACGGGATCTTTACAGCGCGCGAAGTGTTGGCCAAACACGACGAGAATTACATGCCGCGCGAAGTCGCCGATGCGCTGAAAAAATCCGGCCAGTGGAAACCCGCCGATGAAAACGACCAATAGGACTCGAACCGCCGGATGATTCCCGAACTCGGACACTTCGC
>JAJFGM010000674.1 GCA_021776145.1 Kiloniellaceae bacterium
CCGCCGTCGCGGGCAGCAGGGGGCCGCCAAGGGGGCATTGGGTGGGGGACCGGAAGGTCACCTCTCCCGCGGTCTGCAATCGCCCCTGGGCGCCCTTCGAAATACCGGCTTTCTCCAGAACAATGCCGCCCAGCATGTCCACTTCGTTTGTCCAGTTCGGGGTAATGGCCCAGTTCAGAGGTATGAAAACGACCGCCTTGGGACTCTGCGAAAAATCGATCTCGTCGACAAAGGCCGATGAAATGTTCAGCTTCGCCCTGCCGAGGCTGATCTCATCCCGCCGCAGTTCAATGGCGGCGGCATGGGCCGGCGCCGTGGAAAGGGTGGCGGCCAGCAAAACGGCAGCCGCAAGTCCCGGAACGGCCGCGCGGACCCGTGGCAGGAAATTGGAACGTTCGTGCCTCGCGCGTGGTCTGGTCATGGGCCGTCCCGCCGGGTGATGTCGACAGCCGCCTGACCCGCCACCTATAGTGTTTGGCGTCGACAAAGGTGGCTTGTCCGGGCTAGTTGCCGATTGGAGGATCTGATGAAACCAAGTCTCGAACGTCTTGGCGGCGCGGTCAACGCCGACGATCTCTGCGAGGTGCTGAAACGCGACGGGGCGGCGGTGGTGGAAGCTGCTTTGACAGCCGAGCAGCTGGGCGGCCTCAACGCCGATCTCGACCGAATCGTCTCGGCAACGGCCCCGGGTCTGCGCCACCCGTCTCACGAGCGGATGGTGGAATTCTACGGGCATTCGACCGTCCGAATTGACGGTCTCCCCGCCAAATCCAAGACCTTCCTCGAGGTGATGCTGTCGCCCCTGCTGTGCCAGGCGGCGGACCATTTTCTGCTGCCCAATTGCGAGGACTACCTCTTCAACACCGGCCAGCTCATCGAGATCGCACCCGGCGAGACCGCCCAGATGCTGCATCGCGATGAAAACGCCTGGAGCCACTTTCCCGCCCCGCGCCCGGCCCTGGAGGTCGAGGCGATGTTCGCCCTTACCGATTTTACCGCGGTCAATGGCGCCACGCGGGTGGTGCCGGGCAGCCATCTCTGGCCGCTGGAGCGCACGGCCGAGCCAGAGGAAATCATTCAGGCGGAGATGCAAGCCGGATCGGCGCTTTTCTATTTGGGGTCGACCCTACACGGTGGCGGCGCGAACCGTACCGACCGGGAGCGGCGGCGCGGCCTGTTCCTCGGTTATGTCGTCGGCTGGCTGCGCACCGAGGAAAATACCTTCCTCACCGTCCCCATCGAAGCGGTGCGCGAAATGCCGACGCGCGTCCAGGAACTGCTCGGCTACAAGGCGCACATGGGGATCGGCGTCGTCGACGTCGGCAGCCCCATGCAACTGCTGCGGTGAGATTAAATAGGGGGACCTAACCCTTCGCCACCGACTTCTCCTGCGCGCCGAGGTCGCCGAAGGCCTGGCAGAGCCTTTCCACAATTCCCTTTTCGCCCTCGCGCAGCCACTTGCGTGGATCGTATTGGCTCTTCAGGGGTTTGCCGGTATCGGGGTGGATCTGGTGGTGAAAGGCGGCCTCATGCTCCTGCACATAGGCGCCGACCGCCTTGGCAAAAGCGAACTGGGTGTCGGTGTCGATGTTCATCTTGAAGACACCGTAACCGATGGCGTCGGAGATGGCCGCTTTTTCCGAACCGGAGCCGCCGTGAAAGACAAGGTCGAGCGGCGACTTGCCGGGCAGATCGTGGGTGCGCCGGACCAGATCTTGCGAGTCCTTCAAGATCTCGGGTCGAAGCTGAACGTTTCCGGGTTTGTAGACCCCGTGCACGTTGCCGAAAGAGGCGGCGAGGGAGAAATGGCCGATGGGATTGAGGCGGTCATAGGCGGCCAGCACGTCCTCGGGCTGGGTATAGAGCTTGGCGTTGTCGGCCGCGTCGTACTCGGAGCCGATGCCGTCTTCCTCGCCGCCGGTGACGCCCAATTCGATCTCCAGGCTCATCTCCAGCGGCACCAACAGCTTGAGGATGCGCTCGCATTCTCCCAGATTGTCGTCGAGCTCTTCCTCCGACAGATCGAGCATGTGAGAGCTGAAAAGCGGTGGCCGGCCCTGCTTGCGCTCTTCGGCGCTGCGCGCGATCAGAGCCTCGACCCAGCCGATCAGCTTGCGGTTGGCATGGTCGGTGTGGAGCACGACACAAACGCCATAGTGCTCGGCCAGGAGCGCGACGTGGCGCGCCGCCGAAACCGCGCCGAGGACCCGCGCGTCGTCTTGATTGCTCAAGCCCTGCCCGGCGAAGTAGGCCGCGCCGCCATTGGACAGCTGGATGATCACATCCGAGCGATTCTGCGCCGCGGCTTCCAGCACCGCATTGACCGAATTGGTGCCGATGACGTTGACCGCCGGCAGAGCGTAACCCTCTTCCTTGCAGTGGCTGACAAGGTCTTTATAGGCCTCGCCATAAATCACACCCGGCGCGAGTTTAAGCCCCATGTTTTGAGTTCCTTTCCTGAATTCGCTTCAAGTAACCCGCCTGATAATCGGCGATAAAGATGACCACTAAATTGACCAGGATGACATTGTCTCGGCCAATCGACCATGCCGTTCACGCTGTTCAAGTCTCCTGTTCCGCGGGCCCGGTCCCGCCCGCCTCGTTGGGGGGCGTTCGTCCGGCACAGACGTCGAGATAGCGAGTGACGGCGCCCTCCATGCCGTAAAGCAAGGCATCCGCGGTGAGGCAGTTACCGATCGAGACTTCCAACAGGTTGGGCAAGGCGGCGACAAGCGGCGGCAGATTGTCGAGCGTCAGGTCGTGCCCGGCATTCAGCCCGATGCCTTCGTCCGCCGCCGCGCGGCCGAGGGCCACGACGCGATCGAGCTCCCGGCGCCGAGCGTCCGGCGTGAAGGCGCCGCCATAGGGGCCGGTGTAGATCTCGATGCGGTCGGCGCCGACTTCGCGGGCGAGGGCCGCCAATTCGGTCTCCGGATCGACGAAGACGGCCACCCGCATGCCGCCGCCCTTGAGCCGTGCGATAATATCGGTGAGGAATTCCCGATGCTGGGCGATATCCCAACCGTGATCGGAGGTGGCCTGGCGGATATCGTCGGGCACCAGGGTGACCTGATCGGGGCGCAGGCGTTCGACCTGTTCGACGAAGCGGGCGTCGGGGTTGCCCTCGATGTTGTACTCACGGTCAGGGAACTCGGCCGCGATCATGTTCGCGATCTCCGTCACGTCCGACGGCCGGATATGCCGCTCGTCCGGCCGCGGATGCACCGTGATCCCCGCCGCGCCCGCCGCCAGCGCGATGCGCGACAGCCCGACGACCGACGGCCAGGGCAGGTTGCGCCGGTTCCGCAGCTCGGCGATGGCGTTGACATTGGCGGAGAGGCAAGTGGGCATCGAAGGGTCCGGTCCGCGTGGCTGTGCACTGGGAGAATCGACACCATCCTGGCGCCGTCGCCCGTCGCGGTCAATGAGATGACTCAACCCAGGGGCCGCGCGGACTGTCGGTGTCTGGCACTGGACTGCCCATCACGGTGAAACCTGGCGGGCGGCGGGGCGGTGAGGTGCTGGCTGAAGGCCGCAAGAGGGGGTAGCGTGACCGGACCGCGTAGATCACCCTCGTCCTCTTCGGTTACATCACCGTCAAGCATAGGCCGCCAAGATGCCATTCGTCGAGACAGCAACATGAGGCCCACCGCACCACGCGTGGCGCTGGGTGGACTCATGCTGGAAAGCAACGCCTTCGCGCCGCCCTCCAGCGAAGCGGATTTTCGCGCCCGCTGTTATGTCACCGGGGATGCCCTCTTGGCCGAGGCCCGGCGCCGCCCCACCACAATTGCCCGCGAGATGAGCGCCTTTGTGCAGACCATGGACCTGCTCGGGCCGTGGACGCCGCTGCCCACGCTGCTGACCGCAGCCGAACCCGCGGGTCCGGTGGACCAGGCCTTCTTTCGCGCCGCTGCCGACGCGATCGTCGCCGGCATTATCACCGCCTTGCCGCTCGATGCGGTTTATCTCAGCCAACACGGCGCCATGCTGGCGAGCGAGGACCACGACCCCGATGGCGACCTCATCGAGCGGGTCCGTCAAGCGGTCGGCCCCGACGCCGCGATTGTCGTGACACTGGACCTGCACGCCAACGTCTCCGAACGCATGGTGGCCGCCGCCGACATCCTGATCGGCTATCAGACCAACCCCCATGTCGACATGGCCGAACGCGGCGAGGAGGCCGCCCTTGCGACCCGCACCCTGCTGTCCGGCGTCAAGGCCCGGGCCGCCTTCCGGCGTTTGCCCCTGGTCCCCCCGACGGTGACCCTGCTCACCGCCGAGGGGCCCTATGGCCGGGCCATCGATTACGCCCAAAGGCGCAAGCGCGAGATGGCTGGCACCATCCTCAACGTCTCGGTCCTGGGCGGTTTCGCCTTCAGCGACTCGCCCAAGTGCGGCCTTTCAATCGTCGTCACGGCCCGCGACGAGCAAAGCGAAGCCGACGCCCTGGCCGATGAAATCGCCAAAAAGGTCTGGTCGTGGCGGCGGGAATTCCACAATCGCTTGACCGCGCTGGAGGGCGCGGTGGCCCTGGCCGTCGCGCGTGGCCGCGATCCCGGCCTGCCGGCGGTGATTATCGCCGAGGTGGCGGACAACCCGGGCGGCGGCGCCGGCGGCAACACCACCTGGCTGCTCGCGGCCCTGGTCTCGGCCGCCGCCCGCTCGGTCCTCATGGGCGCCTTCGTCGATCCCGCCCTGGCCAGGGAAGCCCATGAAGTGGGTGACGGCGGGCGCTTTCTGGCGCG